>NZ_JBEZDL010000017.1:0-249388 GCF_040648295.1 Amycolatopsis sp. NPDC049159 | reverse complement strand
GGAAAACATCTACGGCCGGTCCACCAACGGCACGCTGACCCACTGGTACTGGAACACCGACATGGGCGCCCCCGACATCGAAAACTGGGGCCGGTGAACGAAAGGAAGCACGTCATGCGAACGAAGATCGCGCGGCCGCTCGCCGCGCTGGTCCTGGCCGCGGCGACCGTCGCCGCGGTGCACAGCCCCGCCGCCGCCGACACCACCACGACGCTCAGCTTTTCCGCGCACCAGGACGACGACCTCCTGTTCATGAACCCGGACATCGCTTCCGACGTCGAAGCCGGGTACAACGTGTGGGTCACCTACCTCACCGCGGGCGAAATCCCGTGCGAGAGCCACGATCCGTGCGGCATGGACTACGCCGACAACCGGGTGCAGGGCGAGCACGCCGCCTACGCCGAGACGGCCGGGGTGCCCAACTCCTGGACTTACGAGGAAATGTGGTTCGGCGGCCACCCGGTCGCCGTCGACCACCTCGACGGCACGAACGTCCACCTCGTCTTCACCTACATCCACGCGGCCGCCGGTCCCGAGGACAACTGCGGTGACCTGTACCGGATGCTGCACGACGACTCCTACGTCGCCGAGCCGATCGACTACCGGCCGGCGTACACGAAGGACTCCTTCGTCGGCATGCTGCGGTCGATCATCGACTACGTCCAGCCCGACTACCTGCGCACGCAGAGCACCATCGGGCACCGGGAAAAGCGCGGGGACGGCGTGGCCGACAACGTCGACCACGTCGCCGGAGCGATCCTCGCGGCCGACGCGGACGTCGACGGCGCCGGGAACACCTGGATCCGCCGGGACGAGTACCAGGGCTACGTCATCACCGACTACCCGGACAACGTCGGCGGGTACTGGCGGGACCGCAAGCAGTCGATCTGGAACGCCTACAAGCCGTTCGACTACCAGATCAGCCCCTGGTCGTGGGACAACGTGATGGGCAAGCAGTACCGGCCGGAGGGCCGGATCTTCTGGCCGGGGATCCCCTGGGTGCCGCCGGGCGACTTCAACGGCTGCTAGTGGTGTTCCGTGAAGACCGCTTCCCCGGAAGCGGTCTTCACGGCCATCCGGGGTTCGCCGGCTTCCCGGGCGCCGTACCTGGCGAACAGGGCATGCGCCTCGGCGTGGGTGGCGTCGGACTCCGCGTGCCTGCCCAGTGCTCGCTGGGCGGCCGCGAGGTCACGCAGGTTGCGTGCCCGCCACAGCGGGAGGGAAAGCGCGTCGCACCAGGTGAGGGCGAGCTCGAGGTGCCGCCGGGCGGCGTCCGGTTCGCCGCGGACGAGGTCGAGCTCGCCGAGGGTCCGGAGCATCAGCGCCTGGCCGAAGCCGTCCTGCATCTCGCGGCACGTCGCCAGCGCGTCCTCGAGTTCGGCGTGCAGCTCGCCGGTGTCCCGCCTGCCCTGTCTGATGTGGACTTTCACCAGCGCCTGGGTGGCGTAGGCGATCATCAGCCGGTCGCCGACGTCCCGCAGCAGGGCCAATCCCCGCGCGCACGCCAGTTCGGCCTCGACGAGCCGGCCGGCCGCGCGGTGCACGATGCCGGTGGAGCGCAGGACGAGCGCGACGCCGTGGTCGTCCGGCAGCGACCGGTACCGCTCGAGGGCGAGCTCCAGCTCGTGCAGCGCTTCGGGCAGCCGGCCGAGCTCGGTCAGCACCATGCCGCGGCCGTGGTGCCCCCTGGCCTCCGCACGCGGGTCGCCGAGCTCGTTCAGCACGGGGAGCGCTTCCCCGAGCAGCTCCAGCGCTTCCGGGAGCCGGGCCTGCTCGCGCCGGACGCTGCTCAGCATCAGCCGCGTGACCGCCTTGCCGCGGACGTCGTCGACGTCGGCGTACGCCTGGAGGGCCTGCGCGTAGTAGTCGGCGGCTTCGTCGAGCCGGTCCTGTTCGCTGCGCAGCCAGCCGAGCCCGGCCAGCAGCAGGCCCTGGCCGGAGAGGTCGCCCGCCTGCCGGGCCGCTTCGAGCGCCGCCGTGTGCGTCCGCCACCAGTGGTGGAAGTGGTTCTCCACGGCGAAGGACGACGAACACAACGCGGTCGCCAGCCGCACGGCCGCGTCGGCCAGCCCGAGTTCGCTGGCGCGCTCGACGATGTGCACGAGTGCCGCCTGTTCGGCGTCGAACCAGGCGAGCGGTTCGCCGAGGGTGTCGGTGCGGACCAGCTCGGGGGTCGCCGCCGGGCTCGGCGTCGCGGGGCGCAGCGCGCGCACCGGCGTGCCGCCCGACGCCCACTCGACCAGCCGGTACCACTCGTCGGCGGCCCGCCGGACCGCGAGCTGCAGCTGCTCGGCGTCCTCCTCCGCTTCCGCGCGTTCCCAGCCGAACACGCGGATGAGGTCGTGCAGGCGGTACCGGGTGACGGCCGAGCCGTCGTTGCTGACCACGTCCAGCAGCTGCGCGCGGACGAGACCTTCGACGATGTCTTCGGCGTCGTCCGGCGGCACCGACAGCAGCACGCTCACCAGCCAGGCACCGAAGTCGGGGACGCCCAGCCAGCCGAGCCGGCGCAGCGCGGACCGTTCCGGGTCGTCGAGCCCGCGGTAGGAGAGGGCGAGGCTGCCGCGGACTTCGAGGTCCCCGATCGCCAGCTCGTTCAGGAACTTCCGCTGTTCGCGCAGCCTCGGCACCAGCCGCGACGGCCGCCAGTCCGGCCGCGCGGCGAGGCGGGCGCCGATGATGCGCACGGCCAGCGGCAGGTTGCCGCAGAGGTGCACGAGCGTGCGGGCCGCGTCGGGTTCGGCGGCGATCCGGGTGCCGCCGACGATCTGGGTGAGCAGGGCGAGCCCGGTCTCGTCGTCGAGGACCCGCAGGTCGATGTGCTCGGTCGAGTCCAGCGCGGCCAGCCGCACCCGGCTGGTGAGCACGCACAGGCAGCCGTCCCCGCTGGGCAGCAGCGGCCGCACCTGGCGCTCGTCCGCGGCGTCGTCGAGCACGACGAGCAGCCGCTTCGACGCCGAAAGGACCCGGTACAGCTCGACGCGTTCGTCGAGGCCCACCGGGAGTTCCCCGTCGGGGACGCCCAAGGCGCGCAGGAACCGGCCGAGCACCTCGCCGGGGTCCACCGGCGACTGCTGGGCGCCGCGCAGAGCGACGTAGAGCTGGCCGTCGGGGAACCGGGCCCGCAGCAGGTGGCTCACGTGCACGGCCAGCGAACTCTTGCCGGAGCCGGGTTTCCCGGAGATCGCCACCCGGCGCGCGGACGGCTTGGTGAGCGTCGCCGTCTCGGTGCGCCGGCCGGTGAAGTCGGTGATGTCCGGGGGAAGCAGGCACGGGCCGCCGGGCGCTTCCGGTTCTTCGTCGGCCTTCGGCACCGCCGGTGCACCCGCCTCCGGCGCGCCCGCGTCGCCGCGCAAGATCCGCTGGTGCAGCGCCCGCAGCTCCGGCCCGGGTTCGACGCCGAGCTCCTCGACGAGCAGTTCGCGGCCGGTCTGGTAGCACCGCAGGGCGTCGGCCTGCCGCCCGGTCGTCCACAACGCGGTCATCAGCTGGCCGCGCAGGCGCTCGCGGAGGGGGTGCTCCGCGACCAGCGCCGTGAGTTCGCCGACCAGCCCCGCGCCGCGGCCCAGCGCGAACGCGCAGTCGACGCGCTTCTCCAGCACGTCCAGCCGCTGATCCGCCAGCCGCGCGGCTTCCGCGGCGGCGAACCGGGACTTGAGGCCGCCGAGGGCCGGGCCCTGCCACTGGCCGAGCGCCTGGTCGTAGCGCTGTTCGGCGGTTTCGTGGTCGCCCGCGCCGGCGGCGGCATCGCCTTCGGCGGCCAGGCGGGCGAACTCCAGCAGGTCCACGGTGCAGCCGGTCAGCTCGATCCGGTAGCCGCTCTGCTCGGTGAGGATCGCGCCCGGTGCGCCGTCGGGCTGCTGGAACGCCCGCCGCAGCGTCGAAACGTAGGTGTGCAGCAACGCGGACGCGCTGTCCGGCGGCGTCTCGTCCCAGATGATCGAGATCAGCCGGTCGGCGTGCAGCACCCGGCCTTCCGCCAGCAGCAGCGCCGCGAGCAGCGTGCGGGGCTTCGGCCCGCCCAGCGGGACATCGGCCCCGGTTCGCCGCGCGGTCACCGCCCCCAACAGCTGAAACCGCATCGAGATCCCCCCAGTCCCGTGAGATCACACGTTCAGGTGACCTCGCTTCGGACCCTAGTCACGCCTGATCACGTGCGGAGGGGAAAACACTCGAACGGCCGAAGCCGTCCGGTTCAGCAGTAGCCGAGCTGCGCCAGCGTGTCCACGATGATCTCGGACGGGTGGTACTTGTCCATCCAGGACTCGCCGCGGCGGTTCTGGTACGTGTCGAGGAAGTTCTGCAGCTTGTCGCCGCGCATCTCGGTCAGCACGACCGTTTCGCCCAGGTGCTGCGGGGTTTCCGTGCGCTCGCGGTGCACCGCGCAGGGGAGGCCGAGGTAGTAGCACTCCGCCGACAGGCCACCCGAGTCGGTGACGACGTATTCCGCGCGCGCGACCAGCGGCAGGAACTTCAGGTAGCGCATCTTCGGCTGGACGATGAACTGGTCGTCGAAGATGTTCCCGATGCCCAGCGCGCGGATCTTCTCGCGCTCCGGCGCGCCGGCCATGTACAGGATCGGCATCTTGCGGCTCTGCTCGCGCAGGATCTCCAGCGCCTCGCGGTACTTGTCCGGGCGCGAGACCAGTTCGAAGCGGTGCAGCGTCGCCAGGCCGAACTTCTCCGGCAGGTTCGGCACGTCCAGCGGTTGGTTGATGGCCAGGCGCATCGCGTCGATCGCCGTGTTCGCTTCGGTGTCGACGACGACGCCGCGGGCGTGCCGCAGGTTGTTGACCTCGCGGATGCTCGGCGCGAAGTGCATGTCGACGATCTTCGCC
Organism: Amycolatopsis sp. NPDC049159; assembly: GCF_040648295.1. Lineage (NCBI taxonomy): Bacteria > Bacillati > Actinomycetota > Actinomycetes > Pseudonocardiales > Pseudonocardiaceae > Amycolatopsis > Amycolatopsis sp. NPDC049159. Next base: position 244,550 of record NZ_JBEZDL010000017.1, on the reverse strand, counting down.
GCGATCTTGCGGTTCAGCTCCTCCGGCAGCGGCGAGAGGATGCTGCCCGACCGCGCGCCGGCCTCGACGTGCCCGACGCGGGACTTGAGGATGCGCTTCCCGATCAGCGAGCCGTACGGCGTGGTGAACGTGTCGCCGTGCACCAGCACCAGCGGGGGACGGCCGTCCTCGTTCAGCGCGGCGCGCAGCTCGTGGCGGCGGCTCCACGCGGTGCGCAGCACCTGCGCGGCCCAGCCCGGCACCTGCGCCGGCGACTCGAGGTTGTGGGCCTTGTCCTCCGGCACCAGCCAGACGTCGGGCGCCGGCATGTCCAGGTCGGCCAGTACGTCCGCGACCTCGTCGACGTGCTGGGCGGTGAACCAGATCTTCGGCCGCATCCCGCGCTCGCGGATCCCGTGGTAGACGGGCGCGATCTTGATCAGTTCCGCGGTGGTGCCGAGAATGAAGGAAATCACCAGAGGAGCCCATTTCCGGTCGGGTGCGGTGGCGTAAGGATACTGGCCGACCCCCCGCGGGGGCCGCCGGGTAGCCTCGGCACGGTGAGTGCGAACCCGCTCCTCCCCTCGCTCAGCGTCGTGATCCCGGTCTACAACGAGCAGGACTGGATCGAACGCAGTGTCGGCGCGCTGCTCGCTTCGGCGTCGGCCGCGAGCTGGCCGATCGAGGTCGTCGTGGTCGACGACGGCAGCACCGACGCCACCCCGTCCCGGCTCGACGACCTGCGCGAACGCCACGGCATCACGGTGCTCAGCCAGGCCAACGGCGGCCGGTTCGAGGCCAGGAGCGCGGGCATCGCCAAGTCCTCCGGCGAGTGGATCGCGCTGCTCGACAGCCGCGTCATCGTCGACGAGCACACCCTCACGTTCCTGCGCGACCAGCTCGTGGACCACCCCGAGCGCGCGGTCTGGAACGGCCACATCAACGTCGCTTCCGAGCACAACCCGTACGCCGGTTTCATGGCCGGGCTGGTGAAGGTGCCGTGGCGCAAGTACTGCGCGAACCCGCGGCTGATGTCGTACGGCATCGAGGAGTTCGACGTCTACCCGAAGGGCACGACCTTCTTCTGCGCCCGCCGCGGTCTCCTCGAAGGCTCGGTGACGGCGTTCGCGTCGCTGTTCGACGACATCCGCTTCGCCAGCGACGACACCCGCATGCTGCGGTGGATCGCCGAGCGCGAGCAGATCTGGCTCGCCCCCGAGCTGTCCGCGACCTACAACGGGCGCGACTCCTTCAAGAAGTTCACGCAGCAGGCGTACTTCCGCGGCACGACGTACGTGGACTCCTACATCGCTTCGCCGGGCCCGGCCCGCAACGCCCTGTTCGGCGCGCTCGCGGCCGGCGTCATCGGGCTGGCCTTCGCCGCGAAGAAGCCGAAGACGACGCTGGCCGCCGGCGTGCTCGGCGCGGTCGCGGCCGGCGAGGTCGTCAAGAAGTGCGGTGCGACCGGCCCCGAGGCCCGCGCGGTCACCAAGCTGCTGCCGGTGTTCGCCGGCGGCTTCGGCGCGGGTGTCCTGCGTGGACTGGCCATGGCCGTGCGGACCCGGCTCCGCCGCCGATGAGCAGCGCGGACGTGGAAACCCCGGCCGCCGCCCGCAGCGGGCGCACGACGGCGGGCAGCCTCGGCGGCTCGCTGATCGTGTCCATCGGCCTCGGCTACGTCCTCACGGTCGCCTGCCAGCGCCTGCTGTCCCCGCAGGACTACGCCGTCTTCGTCACCTTCTGGGGCCTGGTGATGGGTCTCGGCAGCGCGCTCTCGCCGCTGGAGCAGGAGCTCTCGCGCCAGTCCGCGGTGGCCGCCCTCACCGGCGGCAAGGCGGGGCGCCCGGCCCTGCGCGCGGTCGCCGTCGGCGTGCTCGTCGCGGCCGTGTTCTCCCTCGCGCTGCTGATCCCACCGGTCAACGACCGGCTGTTCGGCGGTGACCTCGCGCTGCCGCTGATCGTGCTGGCCGGCGGCGTCGCGTTCGCCTGCCAGTTCGGCACCCGCGGGCTGCTGATCGGCCAGCACAAGGTCAAGGCGTTCTCGCTGCTCGTGGTGGCCGAGCCGGCCATCCGCGCGCTCGTCCTGGGCGTGCTGTTCGTCTCCGTCGCCTACAACGTCGTCTCGCTCGCGATCGCGGTCGCCGCCGGCTCGTTCGCGTGGCTGCTGTTCGCGCGCCCGGCCCGGCAGCTGCTCGACCCGCACGTCGAGGGCGACGGCTGGGGCGTCACCGGCCGCCGGATGGGCATGCTGCTGGTCGGGGCCGCGCTGACGGCCGCGGTCATCACCGGCTACCCGGCGCTGGTCGGCCTGCTGGCCCCGGGCGGGGACCGCGACCGCGTCGGCGCCCTGTTCGCCGCGCTGGTCATCGCCCGGTTGCCGCTGACCCTGATCGGGCCGGTGCAGTCGCTGGCCGTGCCGTTCGTCGTCCGGCTCTCGGTCACCGAGGAAGGCCGCCACAAGCTCCGCCGTGTGCTCGCCCTCGGCGCCGCCGCGTCGCTGGTGCTGGCCGCGCTCGGCGCGCTGGTCGGGCTGTGGCTCGGGCCGTGGGCGGTCCGGTTCGTCAGCGGGCCGGAGTACGACATCGACGGCTGGTCGGTCGCCGGGCTCGTCTGGTCGTCGGTGCTGCTGGTGCCGATGCAGCTGCTCACGGCCGTGCTCGTGGCCCGCACCCAGGCCCGGCTGGTGCTGGTCACCTGGGCGATCGTCACCGGCACGGCGTCCCTGCTGCTGGTGCTGCTGCCCGGCGAAACCGTGTTCCGCGCGGTCGTCGCGCTGGCCGCCGCGCCGACGCTGGGCCTGGCCGTGGTGCTCGCGTTCGTTCTCCGGAAAGCACCGGAATCGGTTTCGGGGACAACCCCGGGCACCGGTGGAACGTCTTCGTAGCGGCCCAGTAAGGTGCGTTGCGAACCCGCCGGTGGGGACGGGAAACGGCGTGAAACGCCGGTAAGGTTTGGACTGCGAATTCGATGAACGTGCTACTCGTTTTGCTCGCGTTCTGGTTGCCGGGTCTGGTGTTCGGTGCCGCGATCCGGCTGCGCGGCTGGACGCTGGCCGCGGCCGCGCCGATGCTGACCTTCGGCCTCGTCGCCATCGGCATCCCGGTGCTCGGCCGGTTCGGCATCCGCTGGTCGATGCCGAACGTCGCGCTGTGGACGCTGGTGCTCTCGGCCGTCGGGTTCGCGCTGGCCTTCGCGGTGACGCGCTCCACGCGCCGCCGCCACCCGGACTGGACCGAGCCGGAGCGGCCCGAGCGCAGCCTCCGCGATCACCTGCTCATCGGCCTCGGCGTCCTCGCCGGCCTCGGCATCGGCACCGTCACCTTCCTGCGCGGCATCCGCGACGTCGGCAACGTGCAGCAGGGCTGGGACGCGCCGTTCCACGCGAACCTGGTCCGCTGGATCGCCGAGCACGGCGACGCCCGGCCCTCGACCGTCGGCACCATCGCGAACCTGCCGAACGAAACGCACTACTTCTACCCGGACACCTACCACGCGCTGCTCGCCCTGGTCTTCGGCAAGGGCGGCCTGACGATCATGCCGACGCTGAACCTGGCGGCGCTCGCGGTCGTGCTGACCGTGCCGCTCGGCGTCGCCGCGATGTGCCACGCCTGGCGGATGCCCCCGATCGGGGTGGCCGCGGCGGCCGCGGTGTCGGCCTGCTTCACGGTCTTCCCGTACGACTCGCTGTGGCGCGGCCCGCTGTGGCCGTTCGTCGCCGGCGTCGCGCTGATCCCGGCGATGCTTGCGGTGGCCCGGCACCTGCTGGAGCCCCGCGGGATCGCCGGCCCGGTCGCCATCGGCGTCGGCGTCGCCGGGCTCGCCGGCCTGCACACCAGCGTCGTGTTCGTCGTCATCGTCTACTTCCTGCTGATCCTCGCCGCGGTGGTGTTCCGCTTCGAGGCGATCACCTGGCGCCGGTCGCTGCCGTCGCTGGTCGCGACCGTGGTGCTGGCCGCCGCGCTCGGCATCCCGGTGGTGCTCCCGTCGCTGTACAACGCCGGCGGCGTGACCAGCGCGTACTGGGCGAACGAAGCGACCGTGAGCGGCGCGGTCGGCGAGACGATCACGTTCTCGCCGATGGCCGCGTTCCCGCAGTGGTGGATCGGCGTCCCCGCGATCATCGGCGTCTTCCTGCTGGTGAAGCACCGCCGGATGCTGTGGATGGTCGGCGCGTACGTCGTGCTCGGCGGGCTGTTCGCCGCGACCGTCTCCCTGGAGACCGACCTGGTGCACACGCTCAGCAGCCCGTTCTACAACGACAACTGGCGCGTCGCGGCCCTGGTGCCGCTGGCCGGCTGCGTGGCGTTCGGCGAGTTCGTGCACACGGCGTCCGGCTGGTTCGCCGAGAAGGTCGCCCCGCGCCTGCCGAACCTCAAGCCCGCCACGCTCACCCTGGTCGGCGTCGTGGTGCTCGCGCTGGTCGTCGGCGGCCTGAGCCGCGGCGGCTACATCGGCCGCAACGCCGCCCGCCTGCAGCTCAACTACAGCGGCGGCCCGACGGTCAGCAAGGACGAAGAGGCCGCGTTCACCTGGCTCGCGCAGCACACCGCGCCGGGCGAGCGCGTGCTGAACGACAAGGCCGACGGGTCCGTCTGGATGTACGCGCTGGCCGGCGTGATGCCGACGCAGTGGAACTTCTACGGCGCCGAGTTCGACACCGACGCGGGCTACCTGAGCGTCTTCGCCAACGACGTCGAGAAGTACCCGAAGGTGCGTGAGCTGCTCACCGACCTGAAGGTCCGCTACGCCTTCGTCGGGTCGGGCAAGGTGACCCCGACGACGCAGAACGACGTCGGCCTCCAGCACCTCGACAGCAGCCCCGGGTTCAAGCTGGTCTACCGCAACGCGGGCGCGAAGATCTACGAGATCGAAGGTCAGCAGGGCGTTGTCGCGGCGGGCGCCGCGCCCGGGTCCGCAGCCGGTAACGGGCAGTGAAAGGCTAGAGTGATCGCGTGTCCACCACCTCCGTGACCAGCCGCCGGGTGCTCATCGTGATGCCCGCGCTGAACGAATCGGCGAGTGTCGCTTCGGTCATCGCGCAGGTGAAGCGCGCCCTGCCGGACGGCGACCTGCTGGTCGTGGACGACGGCTCGGTGGACGACACCGCCAAGCTCGCCCGCGCGGCCGGGGCCGACGTGGCCCGGCTCGCGGTGAACCTCGGGGTCGGCGGCGCGATGCGCACCGGCTTCCGGTACGCCGCCGCCCGCGGCTACGACGTCGTCGTGCAGGTGGACGCGGACGGCCAGCACGACCCGGACGAGCTCGAGGCGCTGCTGCGCGGCCTGGACGACGCGGACATCGTGATCGGCTCCCGGTTCGCCGGCAAGGGCGCCTACAAGGCCAGCGGGCCGCGCAAGTACGCGATGGTCGTGCTGTCGCTGGTGTTCTCGCGGCTGGGGAAGACCAAGCTCACCGACGTCACGTCGGGCTTCAAGGCGATGGGCCCGCGGGCGATCCGGCTGTTCGCCGGCTACTACCCGGCGGAGTACCTGGGCGACACGGTGGAATCGCTGGTGATGGCCATCCGGGCCAAACTGACCATCAAGGAGATCCCGGTCGTCATGCGCGAGCGCGCGGGCGGCACGCCCAGCCACTCGCCCGTCAAGTCGGCCGTCTACCTGGGCCGGGCCGGCCTCGCGCTGCTGCTGGCGCTGGTCCGCCGCCGCCCGGCCGTCGACTCCTCAGACTCGGCATAAGGAGCTTCCGAAGATGGTCGGTTGGCGCATCCTCAGCATCGTCATCGCTTGCCTGGTGCTCTTCGTCGTCATCGAAATGATGCGGCGGCGCAAGCTGCGCGAGAAGTACGCGGGCGTGTGGCTGGTCGTCGCCACCGGCGTCGTCGTCCTGGCCGTGGTCCCGTCGGCCGCGGATTTCCTGGCCAAGCTGACCGGGGTGGAAACCCCGTCCAACTTCGTCTTCCTCCTGGCCGGCGTCGTGCTCGCGCTCGTGTCGCTGCACCTGTCCACCGAAGTCGGGCACCTCGAAGAAGAGGTCCGCACGTCGGTCGAGGAGATCGCGCTGCTGCGCTGCGAGCTCGAAGACACCCGGCGCGACCTGGAGCGGCGGATCGCCGGGCTCGAGACCCGCGTGTCGGCTCCCGACGACGTCAAAGGGCTCCCGGAGGTCGAGCGCGTCAGCAAGTGACGCCCTGATCGAAGCCCTGCTCGCCGCGCCCGCGCGGCTGGGCGGGGTCCGCGTGCTCGCCATCGACGGGCCGTCGGGCGCCGGGAAGTCCACACTGGCCGCCCGGGTCGTCGAAGCGTTGCGCGCCCGCGGGTGCCGCACCGAACTGGTCAGCACCGACGCCTTCGCCACCTGGGACGACCCGGTTTCGTGGTGGCCGCGGCTGGTCGACGGCGTCCTGCGTCCCCTCTCCGACGGCGTTCCGGGCGCTTATCGGTGCACCGACTGGTCTTCCGGCGTTCCCCGCCCGGGTGAGCTCGTCCGGGTGAGCGTGCCGGACGTGCTGGTGCTGGAAGGCGTCTCGAGCGGCCGGGCTTCGGCAAGAACCCTGCTTTCGCACCTCTGCTGGCTCTCCGGCGGCCCGGAAGCCGTGCGGCTGGCCAAAGCCGTCGGCCGGGACGGGGAGGCCGCACGGGCCGAATTGGGGCGCTGGCAACGGTTCGAGCGCGGCTGGTTCGCTGTGGACGGCACCCCCGCGGCGGCCGGAACCCGACTTTCGTAGGGAACGGAACGGTCACCCAGCGTGTCCGAAGGACCCGGATCGATCCAGCCCGGCATCACGACCGGACTAACATAGGTACCGCCATCTGAGTTAGTGATCCGGCACCGGGTGCATCCGTAACGCTCAAACGGTCACATTCTGTCGTGATTTACGGACACATTGCGGTCAAATCGACGTCCACGTAGCGCGATCGTAACCTCACGTGCTTAAGTGCGAGCCGAGTTCCCGCTAGTGTCGGCGAACACACGATCGTCCGTCGAGTTCCTGACCGACCGGACGGTGACTTTGAACCCGAAACATCTCCCAAGGGGTGCCAGATGCAGCAATTGCGGCTGACCCGAACACGCCGCGTGGCCCTGATCGGGCTCGCCGGCGCGCTCGCGGTTTCGCTGTCCGCCTGTGCGGAATCCAAGCGTGAAGAAGGCGCCGGGGGTGGTACCGGGGGCACGATGATCTTCGGTGCGGCCGGCAACCCGAAGCTGTTCGACCCCGCGTTCAACGACGAGGGCGAGACCTTCCGCATCACGCGGCAGATCTTCGACACGCTGATCCAGAACAAGCCGGGCACCGCTGACCTCGAGCCCTCCCTCGCCGAGAAGTGGGAGTCGAGCAACGAGGGCAAGACCTGGACGTTCTCCTTGAAGTCGGGTGTCAAGTTCTCCGACGGCACCGCGATGGACGCGACGGCGGTCTGCGCGAACTTCGACCGCTGGTTCAACATGAAGGGCGCCGCCGCCCAGAGCCAGATGATCTACTACGGCGACGTCTTCGAGGGCTTCGCCAAGAACGAAGGCGACGCGGCCGGCGACCCGGTCTACAAGAGCTGCGAGGCGAAGGACCCGGCGACCGCGGTCCTCAACCTGAACAAGGCCAAGGGCGCGTTCCCGGCGGCGTTCACGCTCCCGTCGTTCGCGATCCAGAGCCCGACGGCGATCAAGCAGTACAACGGCGACACGGTCACCCAGAGCGGCGACTCGTTCACCTACAGCGAGTACGCGAACAAGCACCCGGTCGGCACCGGCCCGTTCAAGTTCGACAGCTGGGACCAGGGCAAGGGTGAGATCACCCTGGTGCGCAACGACAGCAGCCCGTCCCCGGCGAAGCTCGACAAGCTGATCTTCAAGGTCATCCCGGACGAGAACGCCCGCAAGCAGGCGCTCAAGGCCGGCGACATCAACGGCTACGACTACCCGAACCCGGCGGACTACGGCCTGCTGCGCAACGACGGCGAGCAGGTCCTCATCCGCCCGTCGTTCAACGTGCTGTACCTGGGCATCAACCAGTCCGGCCCGAACGCGGCGAAGCTGAAGGACCCGCGGGTCCGCCAGGCGCTGGCCTACGGCATCAACCGCGAGCAGTTCGTGAAGAGCAAGCTGGCCGAGGGTTCCGAGGTCGCGAGCGAGTTCGTCCCGAAGGTCATCTCGGGCTACACCGACGACGTCACCAAGTACCCGTACGACCAGCAGAAGGCCAAGGACCTGCTGAAGGCGGCGGGCGCCGAGGGCATGACGCTGAAGTTCTACTACCCGACCGAGGTCAGCCGCCCGTACATGCCGAACCCGGCGGACACGTTCACGGCGATCTCCGAGGACCTGAAGAAGATCGGCATCACCATCGAGGCCCACGCCGAGCCGTGGAACGGTGGCTACAAGGACGACGTCCAGAAGTTCGGCAAGCAGGACCTGCACCTGCTCGGCTGGACCGGTGACTACAACGACGCCGGCAACTTCGTCGGCACGTTCTTCGGCCGCGAGAAGAAGGAGTTCGGGTTCAACAACCCCGAGCTGTTCTCGGCCCTCGCCGCCGCGGACGCTTCGCCCGCCGGCGACGCGCACGCCAAGGCGTACCAGGAAGTGAACAAGAAGATCATGGACTTCCTCCCGGCGGTCCCGATCGCGTACCCGACGCCGGCCATCGTCGTCGGCCCGAAGGTCAAGGGTCTGGTGGCGAGCCCGCTCACCGATGAGCGCTTCAACACCGTGACCGTGAGCTGACAAACGGATTTCAGCCAAAGGCAAGGGGTGGGTGCTACCGCGCCCACCCCTTGCGCCTGATCCCGGGCTGGCGACAAAGGACTGCACGTGCTCCGTTTTCTCGTGCGTCGGCTGCTACAAGCGATCCCGACGCTCCTCATCCTGTCCATCCTGGTCTTCGCGTGGTTGCGTTCCCTGCCCGGCGGTCCCGCAGCCGCGCTGCTGGGTGACAAGGCAACGCCCGAGAAGATCGCCGACCTCAACCACGTACTCGGGCTCGATCAGCCGATCATCCTGCAGTACTTCGGGTTCCTCGGCCGCGCCTTCACCGGCGACTTCGGCAACTCCCTGGTGTCGACCCAGCCCGTCATGGGCGAGATCACCACGTTCCTGCCGGCGACCATCGAACTCGGCTTCACGGCCATGCTCATCGCGTGCGTCGTCGGCATCCCGGCCGGTTACCTGTCGGCGCGCTACCGCGGCGGGCCGGTCGACAACGGTGTCATCCTGCTCAGCCTGATCGGCGTCGCGGTGCCGGTGTTCTTCCTCGGCTACATGATGCAGGACCTGCTGGCCTCGCCGCTGGGCCTGCCGTCGCAGGGCAGGCAGACGACCGGGCTCGACGCCACGGCCATCACGAACTTCGCCATCCTCGACGGCATCATGACGAGCGAGTGGGACGCCGTCTGGGACGCGATCCGGCACCTGATCCTCCCCGCGTTCGCGCTGGCCACGATCCCGCTCGCGGTGATCACCCGGATCACCCGCGCGTCCGTGCTCGAGGTGCTCAACGAAGACTTCATCCGCACGGCCAACTCGAAGGGCCTCACGCAGCAGGTGGTCCGCCGCCGGCACGTGCTGCGCAACGGCCTGCTCCCGGTGGTCACCACCATCGGCCTGCAGACCGGCGCGCTGCTCGGCGGCGCGGTGCTGACCGAGCGGGTGTTCAACTTCCGCGGCCTCGGGTTCCTGCTGGCCGAAGGCATCGAGCGGCGTGACTACCCGCGGCTGCAGGCGCTGCTGCTGTTCGGGGCCGTGGTCTACGTCCTGGTGAACATGCTGGTCGACATCTCGTACGGGATCATCGACCCGAGGGTGCGTGTGCGATGAACACTCTGCTCAACAAGAAGAAGGAACCGATCGACAAGCTCGCCGCGGCGAGCGGGCGCAGCATCGGCGGCGAAGCGTTCCGCCGCATGCTGCGCAGCCCGGTCGCGATCACCGGCGGCGTCATCACCGGCCTGTTCTTCCTCCTGGCGATCTTCGCGCCGCTGCTCGCACCCAAGGACCCGCTCGACCGCTCGATGCAGGACCAGGTGCAGCTCGGCCGGGGCATCATCCCCGGCTCGATGCCCGGGTACCCGCTCGGCGTCGACGACTTCGGCCGCGACTTCCTGTCCCGGCTGATCGTCGGTGCCCAGCAGACGCTGATCGTCGGCGTGCTCGCCACGCTGATCGGCGTGCTGCTCGGCGTCATCATCGGCGGGCTGGCGGGCGCGTTCGGCGGCTGGGTCGACACCGTCCTCATGCGACTGGTCGACGTCATGCTGTCGTTCCCGTCGCTGCTGCTGGCCATCTCGATCGCGGCGCTGTTCTCGAAGCCGAGCCAGTGGACGGTCATCCTCGCCGTGTCGATGGTCGGCGTGCCGATCTTCGCGCGGCTGCTGCGCGGTTCCATGCTGGCCCAGCGCGACGCCGACCACGTGCTGGCGGCGACGTCGCTGGGTGTGAAGCGCGGGACGATCGTGTTCCGGCACATGCTGCCGAACTCGCTCGGCCCGGTCATCGTGCAGGCGACGCTGACGCTGGCGACCGCCATCCTCGAGGCCGCGGCGCTGTCGTTCCTCGGTCTGGGCGACCCGGACCCGTCGCGGGCGGAGTGGGGGCTGATGCTCGGCAAGGCCGCGCGCCAGTTCCTCGACATCCGCCCCGAGCTCGCGTACTACCCGGCCATCGCGATCATCATCGTCGCGCTCGGGTTCACGCTGCTCGGCGAGTCCCTCCGCGAAGCCCTCGACCCGAAGAACAGGCGGTGAAAACCCATGGCACTCCTTGAAGTCCGCGACCTCACGGTCGATTTCGTCCGGCGCGGCGAGAAGTCGTTCACCGCGGTGAACGGGGTCAGCTTCGACGTCGAACCCGGCCAGACGGTCGGCCTGGTCGGCGAGTCCGGCTGCGGCAAGTCCGTGACGTCGCTGGCGATCATGCGGCTGCTGGCCCGGCGCGGCAACAAGGTCAGCGGCTCGGTGCGCTTCGAAGGCACCGACCTGCTCACGTTGTCCGACCGGGAAATGCGCGACCGCCGCGGCCGCGACCTCGGCATGGTGTTCCAGGACCCGCTGTCCTCGCTGAACCCGGTCATCCCGATCGGGCTGCAGATCACCGAGGTGCTGGAGCGCCACCGCGGGATGTCGCGCAAGGCGGCGTCCGTCGAAGCGGTGGACCTGCTCGACAAGGTCGGCATCCCCGACCCGTCGCGGCGGCTTTCCGAGTACCCGCACCAGCTTTCCGGCGGGATGCGGCAGCGCGCGCTGATCGCGATCGCGCTGGCGTGCCGGCCGCGGCTGCTCATCGCCGACGAGCCGACCACGGCCCTGGACGTCACCATCCAGGCGCAGATCCTGGCGCTGCTGCGGGAACTGGTGCAGGACACCGGCACCGCGCTGATCATGATCACGCACGACCTCGGCGTCGTCGCCGGGCTGTGCGACGAGGTCAACGTGCTCTACGGCGGCAAGATCGTCGAGCGCGCGCAGCGGCACCAGCTGTTCGCCGAACCGCGGCACCCGTACACGCACGGCCTGCTCGCCTCGATCCCGCGCCTCGACGCGGGCCGCGGCGAGAAGCTGGTCCCCATCCGGGGTTCGGTGGCCGACAACATCCCGTGGGACAACGGGTGCGCGTTCGCGCCGCGTTGCCCCAACGCGGTGCCCGCGTGCCGCGAGGTCCAGCCGCAGCTGGTCCCCGACCGCGGCGGGCTGCTGCGCTGTCACAACCCCGTGCGGCCGCCGGTCGCGGCGGGAGGAGGAACCCGATGACCCGTCCTGCTGGTGACGTGCTGCTCGAGGTCACCGACCTCAAGGTGCACTTCCCGATCAAGCGCGGCATCGTGATCGACCGGACGGTCGGGCACGTCTACGCGGTCGACGGCGTCGACCTGGCCATCCGCCGCGGCGAGACCTACGGCCTGGTGGGCGAATCCGGGTGCGGCAAGTCCACGCTGGGCCGCGCGATCCTCCGGCTCAACGAGCCGACCAACGGCCAGGTCGTCTTCGACGGCACCGACGTCGCGGCCCTGAAGGGTGAGGAACTGCGGAAGGCCCGGCGCCGGATGCAGATGATCTTCCAGGACCCGCTGTCCAGTTTGGACCCCCGCCAGTCGGTGGAATCCATTCTGCTGGAGGGCATGCACGCGCACGGGCTCGACAAGGACAAGGAAGCCACGCAGCAGCGGCTGCGCCAGCTGCTGTCCGCGGTCGGCCTGCCGGAGACGGCGCTGCGGAAGTACCCGCACGAGTTCTCGGGCGGGCAGCGCCAGCGCATCGGCATCGCGCGGGCGCTGGCCGTGGAGCCGGACCTGATCGTCGCCGACGAGCCGGTGTCCGCATTGGACGTTTCGGTGCAGGCCCAGGTGGTGAACCTGCTGGAGGACCTGCAGGACCAGCTCGGGCTGACCTACCTGGTGATCGCGCACGACCTCGCGGTGGTGCGGCACATCTCCGACCGCATCGGCGTGATGTACCTGGGCGCGCTGGTCGAGGAGACCGACGCGGACTCGCTGTACCAGGACCCGCTGCACCCGTACACGCGGGCGCTGCTGTCGGCCATCCCGGTGCCGGACCCGCAGGTCGAGGACACCCGCGAGCAGATCCTGCTCGCCGGTGACCTGCCCTCGCCGGCCAACCCGCCGACGGGCTGCCGGTTCCACACGCGCTGTCCGTGGCGGCAGGCGAGCCTGTGTGACACCGACCGCCCGCAGCTGCGCGAAATCGGCGCCGGGCACCGGGTGGCGTGCCACTACGCGGAGGACATCCGCGACGGGCGCATCCAGCCGCACGAGGTGAAGCCGGAACTGGTGGAGCTCACCGGGGCGCTGAACCCCGACCTGGGCCCGCCGGACGTCGGCACGGCCGCCGAAATCCTCTGAGCGGAGCTTTCACGTGAAAGTGACCCGGAGGTACCCCCTCCACGTCACTTTCACGTGAAAGTGCGCGTCAGGGCTGGAGGTCCAGCGCGGCGCTCATCGTGCCGTCCATGTAGAACGGCGTCGAGTCGTGGACGTGGGCGATCCGCCACTCGCCGTTCTCGCGGCGGAAGCCCGTCGTCGAGCGGAACCAGAGCTCGAACTTCTGGGGCACGCCCTTCGGTGTCGTCGACAGCCGGTTGAGCGAGTGGCTGTAGGCGACGTCGCCCCCGACGACGACTTCGAGGTCGCGGACCTCGTACTCGATCGGGCCGTCGAAGCTCGCGAACCACGCCTTGCGCGCCTCGACGTCTTCGCCGTGGTGCGCGAGCGGCGGGGCCAGCGTGTACGCGAGGAGCCCGGGCACGCACTGCGCGGCGAGCGCTTCGGCGTCACGTTCGGTCATCGCCTCGGCGCGGGCGGCCACGAGTTCGCGAATCAGCTTGTCGTCGTGCTCGGTCATGCCATCCTCCTGGAGTGGTGGTGCCTTGCCTGTCGTAGGGGACGTAGGCGCCGTCGCGCGGATTTCGACATCCAGCGGGAGGCGTTCGTGAAGTACGTGGTGCTGATCTACGGCAATCCCGAGTCCCGCGCGGCGTGGGCGGGCATGAGCGACGAGCAGCGCGCGGCCGGTCTCGCGCACTACCAGCAGCTCAACGACGACCTCGACGCGTCCGGCGAGCGCGTCGTGTCCGAGCGCCTGGCCTACCCGGAGCTGACGAAGCAGGTCCGCGCCGGCGAAGGCGGCGTCCTGACGACGGACGGCCCGTTCGCCGAGGCCAAGGAGTTCCTCGCCGGCTTCTACCTGCTGGACTGCGAGAGCCTCGAACGCGCGACCGAAATCGCCGGCCGCGTCCCGGAGGCGTCGTTCGGGGTGGTCGAGGTGCGGCCGGTGATGGGGCTCCGGTGATCCCCGACCTCCTGCGCTCGCTGACCCCGCAGGTCGTCACGGCGCTGGTCCGCCGCTACGGCGACTTCGACGCGTGCGAGGACGCGGTCCAGGAGGCGCTGCTGGCGGCGTCGCAGCAGTGGCCGTCGGCGATGCCGGACAACCCGAAGGGCTGGCTGATCACGACGGCGTCCCGCCGCCGCATCGAGCAGCTGCGCAGCGAGACGGCCCGGCAACGCCGTGAAGCGGCGGTGGCGCTGGCCGAGCCACCGGACCCGGCGCCGGTCGCGGTCGACGACACGTTGACGTTGCTGCTGCTGTGCTGCCACCCGTCGCTGTCACGGCCGTCGCAGGTGGCTCTGACGCTGCGCGCGGTCGGCGGCCTGACGACGGCGGAGATCGCGCGGGCGTTCCTGGTCCCGGAGGCCACGATCGGCCAGCGCATCAGCCGCGCGAAGCGCTCCCTGCGCGGCGAGCGGTTCGTCGCTTCGGGCTCGCCGGACCGGGTGCTGGAGGTGCTGTACCTGATCTTCACGGAGGGCCACACGGCCAGCTCCGGCGACGCGGTGAACCGGGTCGAGCTGACGACGGAGGCGATCCGGCTGACCCGGCAGCTGCGCGCGTCGCTGCCGGAGGACGGCGAGGTGACGGGCCTGCTGGCGTTGATGCTCCTGACGGACGCCCGCCGCCCGGCGCGCGTGTCGCCGTCGGGGGAACTGGTGCCGCTGGCCTCGCAGGACCGGTCGCTGTGGAACCGCGAGTTCATCGCGGAGGGGATCGCCCTGATCACGGGCGCGCTGTCGTCGTCGCCGATCGGCCCGTACCAGCTCCAGGCGGCGATCGCGGCGGTGCACGACGAGGCGGCGTCGACGGAGACGACGGACTGGGCCCAGATCCTGACGCTGTACGACTTGCTGCGCGTGGTGGCGCCGGGCCCGATGGTGACGGTGAACCGGGTGGTGGCACTGGCGCAGGTGGCGGGTCCCGAGGCGGGACTGGCGGAGCTGGCGGCGGCGTCGGACCCGGCGTTGGCGGCACACCACCGGGTCGACGCGGTGCGGGCGCACTTGCTGGAGCTGTCGGGGGATGTGACCGGGGCTCGAGAGGCGTACCTGGCGGCGGCCGAACGGACGTTGAGCGTGCCGGAGCAGGGCTACCTGCGGTCCCGGGCGGCCGCGCTGGCCGAAGCCTGAGCCCGTCCTCCCCGGGATGTCATGAACGAGTCGTTCACCTCGCCGGACGCGATGAAAGGGGCGTTCATGACGTTCCCGCGGCACCGGCCGGCTCGCGCGGGGGTTGCGACTTCGCTGGTGCGCCGCGGGCAGTGCCTGCCGCGGGCGCTCGCTCGGCACCGCAGCGCCCGCTCGGCACCGCAGCGCCCGCTCTCGCCGCGGGCAGTGCCCGCCCGCGGTGCTCGCTCGGCGGTGCCCGCCTGCGGTGCTCGCTCGGCGGTGCCCGCCTGCGGTGCTCGCTCGGCGGTGCCCGCCTGCGGTGCCCGCTCGGCGGTGCCCGCCCGCCCTCCCCGACCCGGGATGTCATGAACGAGTCGTTCACCTCGCCGGACGCGATGAAAGGGTCGTTCATGACGTTCCGCGGCACCGGCCGGCTCGCGCGGAGGTTGCGACTTCGCTGGTGCGCCGCAGGCAGTGCCCGCTCGGCAGTGCCCGCCGCGGTGCCCGCTCGGCAGTGCCGCCCGCGGTGCCCGCCGCCCCCACCGCAGCGCCCACCCTCCCAGGGGGCCATCCCCGTTCCAGCCTATCGCCGCACCCCGATAAAACCCGGCCGCTCCCCGAGTTGTCCACATGGGGGTGAACCCTGTGGACAACCCTGTGGACCGGCGAACCACCCCCATCTGCGGGAGGATCACCCCATGCAGGTCACCGTGCTGGGCGCGACCGGGCGAACCGGCTTCCACGTAGTCCGCCTGCTCGCCGCGCGCGGTCACGCCGTGAAAGCCGGCCTCCGCAGCCGGAAGCGGGCCGAGTTGCTTCGCGGGATCGAGAACGTCAAACCCGTGCTCGCCGACGTCACCGCCGATCCGGCCGATCTCGTCGAGGTCCTCAAGGACTCCGACGTCGTCATCACCACGATCGGGGCCCCCGATCCGGAACCCGAATCGGTGAACCTCGTCGACCGGGACGGGGCCATCACCGCCATCCGGGCCGCCGAGGAAGCGGGGGTGGCTCGCTTCGTGCAGCTCTCCGCGCAGTTCGCCGACTCACCCGATCAGGGCGATCGGCTCGTCCGGTCGATCCTGCTCGCCAAGCAGATCTCCGACAGCGTCCTGCAGAAATCGGCGCTGACCTGGACGATCGTCCGGCCCGGGACGCTTTCCGACGGGCCCGCGACCGGGCGGGTCAAGGCCGCCGGGCACCTCGAACCGGGGCGCATCACCAGGCAGGACGTCGCTGCCGTGCTCGTCGGGACGCTGGCCGAGCCGCTCACCGAAAACCGTGGGTTCGACGTCGTTTCCGGGGAATTCCCGGTCGCGCCGGCCCTCGCCGCGCTCGACTGACCCCCGACCTGAGTAGGACCCCCCGCAATACCTGAGTAGGCCGCCCCGAGCGCCCCGCCCCCGGTACCCTTCGGAAAGCAGATTCCGGAGTACCAGGGGGTACGAGCAGTGCACATCGACCAATGGCTGGAGGCGATCCCGCCGCTCTCGGTGTACCTGATCGTCGGCGCGGTGATCATGATCGAGAGCCTCGGCATCCCGCTCCCCGGCGAGATCGTGCTGGTCAGCGCGGCCTTGCTGGCCTCGCAGCACGACACCCTGAGCCCGGTTTGGATCGCGGTGCTGGCCAGTGCCGGCGCCATCATCGGCGACAGCATCGGGTATTTCATCGGGAAGACCGGTGGCCAGCGCCTGTTCGCCTGGGCCGGGCGGAAATTCCCGAAGCACTTCGGCCCGACGCACCTGGCCAACGCCGAACGCATTTTCGACAAACGCGGTGTGTGGGCTGTCTTCCTCGGCCGCTTCATCGCGTTCCTGCGCATCCTCGCCGGCCCGCTCGCCGGGTCGCTGCGCATGCACTACCCCAAGTTCCTGCTGGCGAACGCGGCCGGCGGCATCGTCTGGGCCGGCGGCACCACCGTGCTCGTCTACTACCTCGGCGTCGTGGCCGAACAGTGGCTCGGCCGGTTCTCGAAGTTCGGCCTGGTGGCCGCGGTCGTCATCGGCATCGTCGTCTTCTTCGTCATGAAGAAGCGCCTCGGCCGCACCCACGAGGGTGAAGAAGAGACCCCGAAGCAGGAGGAGACGGCGGCCTAGACCGCCACCAGCTCCGGCTGGGGTTTGCGCGTGAACCGCAGCGAGCCCAGCAGCACGCCGGCGATCACGACGGCGGCCGCCCCGATCTCCAGCCCGGTCGGCCGCTCGCCGAGGAAGATGAACGACGCCGACAGCCCGACCACCGGCACCAGCAGCGAAAACGGCGACACGACGCCGGCCGGGTTGCGCCGCATCAGCGTCGTCCACAGGCCGGAGCCGACGACGGTGCCGATCAGCACGACGTAGGTCAGGCCGCCGAGCGCGGTCAGGCCGGTCGGGGTGCCGAGCGTCGTCAGCGACCGCCACTGCGCGGCCGGGCCCTCCATGACCAGCGAGAGCGCGAACATCGGCAGCGGCGGCACGACCGACATCCACAGCGTGAAGTGCAGCGGGTTGTCCGGCTCGGCCCGGCGCGTGCTCAGGTTGCCGAACGCCCAGCTCAGCGCGCCCAGCAGGGTCAGCACCATCGGCAGCAGGGCGGCGTGCCCGGACTGCTGCCACGCGATCGCGACCATCCCGGCGACCGCCAGCCCGATGCCGGCCAGCTGGTGCGGCGTGACGCGTTCGCGCAGGAAGACGGCGCCGAGCAGCACCGTGAACGGCGCCGACGCCTGCAGCACCAGCGACGCGAGCCCGGTCGGCATCCCGGTGTCCATCGCGATGAACAGGAACGCGAACTGCCCGGTGCCGAAGCCGAGGCCGTAGCCGAGCAGGTACCGCACCTTCACCTTCGGCCACGGCACGAACAGGATCGTCGGCACGGCGATGACGGCGAACCGCAGCGCCCCCGCGAACACCGGCGGGAACTGGCCGAGCGTGGCGTGGATGGCGAGGAAGTTGAGTCCCCAGAGGACGGCGACGAGCACGGCGAGCAGGCGGTCACGAGCGGGCATGCCTCCACTGTGACCACGTCGACCGTGAAGGACCAGCGAGAATATCTGCAGGGACTTTGTAGCACCGCTTCACATATGCTGGCGCCGTGGACCTGGGACGACTGCGCACGCTGCGGGAGTTCGCCGACCGCGGGAGCGTGACGGCGGCCGCGCGGGCGCTGCACTGCACGCCGTCGGCCGTCTCGCAGCAGCTGCGCGCGTTGCAGGGCGAGGTCGGGCTGCCGCTCACCGAGCCGGCCGGGCGGGGCCTGCGGCTGACCGACGCGGGGCGGGCGCTGGTCGCCCGCGCCGACGAGGTGCTGGCCGCGCTCGAGCGCGCGGAGTCCGAATTGGACACTTACCGCAGCGCGCCGCGCGGGCGGGTGCGCGTCGCGATCTTCCAGTCGGCCGGGCTGATGCTGCTGCCCGGCCTGCTGACCCGCGTCGCCGCGTACGAGGGGCTGGAGGTCGACGTCCGCGACGTCGACATGACGCCGCCGGAGGTGCCCGGCCTGGTCGCGGACTACGACGTCGTCGTGGCGCACCGGGACGAGCACGCGCCGGAGTTCGATTCGGACCGCCTCGACGTCGTGCCGCTGCTGCGCGAACCGCTCGACGTGGCGCTGCCGACCGGGCACCGCCTGGCGAGCCGGCGGCGCGTCGACCTGGCGGAGCTGGCCGACGAACGCTGGATCGGCGTCGACCACGGGTTCCCGGTGGACGACGTGCTGCGCTCGCTGACCGTCCGCACCGGCGTGCGGCCGGTCGTCGTCCAGCGGATCAACGACTTCCGGATCACCGAACGGCTGGTCGCGGCCGGCCACGGCATCGCGCTGGTGCCGCGCTACACGATCGACACGCGGCGGGGCAGCGGGCTGGTCAGCCGGCCGCTGGCCGGCATCCGCGCGGCGCGGCTGGTGGAGGCGGTGTGCCGCACGGGCGCGCTGCAGCGCCCGGCGGTGGCCAAGGTGATCGAGGAACTGGCCGCGGAGGTCGCCCAGCTCACCGCTTGAAGCCGCGCAGGTACGTCAGCGCGATGCCCAGCGCGTCCTCCAACGCCGTGAGGTCGTGCCGGATGTGCGCCAGCAGCAGTCCACCTTGGACGGACGTCATCGCCGCCTGCGCCAGCCGGGCCGGGTCGGCGTCGGGCGCGAGCTCTCCCTTGTCCCGCAACGTGGTCAGCCCGCGCACGAGGTGCGACTCCCACTGCCGGTAGGCCTGGTCGACCAGCGGCGCGAGCTTCGGGTTGTCGCCGACTTCGCCGGCGAGGTTGCCCAGCGGGCAGGCGACCGGCGTGCCCGCGCGGCGGTGGACGTCCAGCAGCTGCTCGGTCCACGTCTCGAGGTCGGCCCACGAGCTCAGCGTGAAAATCGCCGGCTGGTTGGCGAGGATCTGCTCGACGTACCGGTCGATCACGGCCTCGACCAGCTGTTCCTTGTTCTTGAAGTAGTGGTACATCTGCGATTTCCCGGCCCCGCTCGCGGCGAGCACCTTGTCGACGCTCGTGCCCGCGACGCCGTCGACGTACATCAGGCCCGCCGCCGCGTCGACGATCGCTTCCCGCGTCCGCTTGCCGCGCGGGGTCGAGGCCGCTGCTTGCGTCTCCATGTACCGAATAGTACAGTTCGGCACACTGTACCGATCAGTACAACAGGCTAGGGGGATCCATGACGCTCGACAACGCCCTGACCGGCGTGAACGACCACCTCCGCGGCGTGCTGCCGCCGGAGATCTTCGCCGTGCTCGAAGCGGACCGGCGCCGGGCCGCGACGGACTTCGCGGAGGTCGGCACCAAGATCGACGACTTCACGCTGCCGGCAGCCGATGGTGCGACGACGAGCCTGGGCCGGCTCGTCGCGGACGGGCCGGCGGTGCTCGTGTTCTACCGCGGCCAGTGGTGCCCGTACTGCAACCTGACCCTGCGCACCTACCAGCAGGAAGTGCTGCCCGAGCTGGGGAAGTCCGGTGCGAGCCTGGTCGCGATCAGCCCGCAGCGGCCGGACGGCCCGGCGCCGGAGCTGGCGTTCCCGGTGCTGTCGGACGTCGGGAGCACGGTCGCGCGGGGCCTCGGGCTGAGCTACCCGGTGTCCGCCGTCGTGCGCGAGGCCATGGAGACGCTCGGCACCGACCTCGAAGCGGTCAACGGCACCTGGGAGCTGGTCCACCCGGCGGTCGTCGTGGTGGACCGGGACCGGGTGCTGCGGTTCGTCGACGTCCACCCGGACTTCGTCACGCGGACCGAACCGGCGGAGATCCTCGAAGCGGTCAAGTCGCTTTAGCGCCGCGCTTCACGCCGTAGGTGATCACCGAACCCAGGACCAGGGCGACGCCCAGGGAGAGCAGCACGCTGATCCCGGGTTCGGTGATGAGCCGGCCGCCCGCGTAGCCGAGGAAGGCCACGTAGGACGTCCAGAGCGTGACGCCGATGGCCGAAGCGGTGAAGAACTCCGCCATCGGCCACCGGAGCGAGCCGGCGAGCAGCGCGCCGACCGTGCCGCCCGAGGGCAGCCAGCGGGCGATCACCAGCACGGGACGCGGGTGGCGCTGCAGCCGCCCGTCGACCCAGCCGATGCCGGCGGCGATCTTCCGCCGCCGGCTCAGCCGGTTCAGCGCCGCCCGGCCACCGAACCGGCCGAGGGCGTAGAGCGCCTGGTCGGACGCCAGGCACCCGGCACTCGCCACGGCGATCACCAGGGCCAGCGAAGTCCCGCCCTGCGCCGCCGCGACGCCCATGCCGAGGAGCGTCACCTCGGTGGGCAGCAGCGGCACCAGCGAGACGACGAACAGCACCAGCAGTCCGGCCGTAGTCGCGTCCACATCCCCATCAACCGCCGGTCAGGCCCGGAAACTCCGGATCAAGGGGTACTCACAGGAACCCGACAGGCGGCCCACAGGTTCAGCGGTTGGCGCGGTTCACCGCCGACACGACCGCGCGCAGCGACGCCGTCACGATCGACGGGTCGACGCCGATGCCCCAGAACACGCGGTCCGAGATCGCGCACTCGATGTACGACGCCGCGCGTGCGTCGTCACCCGGGGAGAGCGTGTGCTCGCTGTAGTCCAGCAGGCGCAGGTCGAAGCCCACTGTGGACAGCGCGTCGAAGAACGCCGCGATCGGGCCGTTGCCGCTGCCGGTGACCTCGTGCTCGTCACCCTCCACCCGGACCGTCGCGGTGATGTCGTACTCGCCGTCGCCGTTATCGCGGACGTGCTGGCGGACCAGCTCCAGCGGCGTCTTCAGCTCCAGGTACTCGGCCGAGAACGCGTTCCACATCGTCGTCGGGTCGACCTCGCCGCCCGCGGAATCGGTGTGGCGCTGGATGACCTTCGAGAACTCGATCTGCAGGCGCCGCGGCAGGTCGAGCTGGTGCTCGGCCTTCATGATGTAGGCCACGCCGCCCTTGCCGGACTGCGAGTTCACCCGGATGACCGCCTCGTACGTGCGGCCGACGTCCTTCGGGTCGATCGGCAGGTACGGGACCTCCCACGGGTGCTCCTCGACGGGTACGCCGGCCTTGTCGGCGGCGTCCTTCAGCGCGTCGAGACCCTTGTTGATCGCGTCCTGGTGGCTGCCGGAGAACGCGGTGAACACCAGGTCGCCGCCCCACGGCGAGCGCTCGGGCACCGGCAGCTGGTTGCAGTACTCGACCGTCCGCTTGATCTCGTCCATGTCGGAGAAGTCGATCTGCGGGTCGATGCCCTGGCTGTAGAGGTTCATGCCCAGCGCGACCAGGTCGACGTTGCCGGTGCGCTCGCCGTTGCCGAACAGGCAGCCTTCGATCCGGTCGGCGCCGGCCTGGAAACCCAGCTCGGCCGCGGCGATGCCGGTGCCGCGGTCGTTGTGCGGGTGCAGCGACAGGATCACCGAGTCGCGGCGGGCCAGGTTGCGGCTCATCCACTCGATCGAGTCGGCGTAGACGTTCGGCGTCGCCATCTCGACGGTCGCCGGCAGGTTCAGGATCACCGGCTTCTCCGGCGTCGGCTGCCAGATCTCGGTGACGGCGTCGCAGACCTCGAGCGCGTACGACAGCTCGGTGCCGGTGTAGGACTCCGGCGAGTACTGGAACCGGAAGTCGGTGTCGGGCTGCTTGTCGGCCAGCTCGACGACCATTTCGGCGGCCTGCGTCGCGATCTTCTTGATGCCTTCGCGCTCCTCGCGGAAGACCACGCGGCGCTGCAGGATCGACGTCGAGTTGTAGATGTGGACGATCGCGCGCGGCGCGCCTTCGAGCGACTGGAACGTCCGCTCGATCAGCTCCGGGCGGCACTGGGTCAGCACCTGGATGCTGACGTCGTCGGGGATGGCGCCTTCGTCGATGATCTCGCGGACGAAGTCGAAGTCCGTCTGCGACGCGGCCGGGAAGCCGACCTCGATCTCCTTGTAGCCCATGCGGACCAGCAGGTCGAAGAACTTGCGCTTGCGCGCGGGCGACATGGGGTCGATCAGGGCCTGGTTGCCGTCCCGCAGGTCGACGGCGCACCACAGCGGCGCGCGGTCGATGCGCTTGGCGGGCCAGGTGCGGTCGGGCAGGTCGATGTTCTCGACGACGTCGTACCAGGGGCGGTAGCGGTGCACCGGCATGGACGTGCCGCGCTGGGTGTTCCAAGCGGGCTGGTCAGCGGGCGCGGGACGAGAGGGCTTGCGGATCTTGCTCATGGGTTCGGGGGTGTCTCCAGCTCGACGGGTGCGACCGGCACCACGAAGCCCCGCGACGGGGAGCCGGTCCGGTCAGGCCCCGTCGCGGCAGCGAAGCAGGAGAGCACGCGCCACGACCCCACCATAACCAGGCAACGCCGCCCGAGGGAAGCCGGGCGGCCCCTTCCCGGGGTTACCTGTGGGTAGCAATTGGACGGTCGCCGTGCGAAACTGCGGGCATGGCTGAGCACGCAGAGTCGTCGTCGGAGGAGACCGAGGTCTCCCGCCGGGCTCCCGTCGACTGGCGCAGGACCGGGGGCCGCGCTGCCTCCGCGGTGGCGTCGATCGTCCGCTGGGTGGGACTGGTCTTCGCGGCGTTCCTGGTGATCCACGTGATCTTCACGGTCGGCTCGGCCAACCCGGACAACGGCATCGTCTCGTTCGTGAAGTCCTGGGCGGACGGCCTGGCGCTGGGGTTCAGCGACCTGTTCACGCCGAGTGACGAAAAGCTGCGCGTCCTGGTGAACTACGGCATCGCGGCGATCTTCTGGCTCGTGGTGTCGGGCATCCTCGCGAAGGTGATCCGCCGGGTGGGCGGCGCTTCCTAACGCCGGGCCAGGCCTTCCCAGATCCGGGCCGCCGCGGCCTGCCGCGCGTGGTGCTCGCCGTCGGTGCTGCCGGTCGAGCCGCGCCGCAGCTGCCCGAGCAGGTCCATCGCGGTCGACGACGGCAGTTCGCGCAGCAGTTCGACGACGTCTTCGGCCGGTGAGTAGCAGAGCAGCCGGCCGTCGGCGAAGGCCTGCGGCTGACGGGCCGCCAATTCGCGCAGGTGGTCGAGGCCGAGCTGCGGCAGCACCCGGGCGGCGAGCGGCACGGGCATCTCGTGGAGGAGGCCGCTGATCTCCTCGAGGGGCAGGTACCGGAGCACGGCCGCGGCGTCGGGTGGAGCCAGCTTCGCCAATTCACGGTAGATCCCGGCGTAGCCGTTCTTGCGGATCCGGGCCAGCGGCTGCTTGCCGAGCTCGGCCATCAGGCGAACGGCGGTCCGGGCCGCCTCGGCCGGGCCCGGCCCGGAAGCGGCGGCCGGTCGCGGGGGTGGCTCGGGTGGCGGCCCGCCGGTGAAGATGACGTTCCCGTGCACCGCGCCGATCTGCCCGAAACTGCCCGTCGAGACGCCGGACGCCTCGTTGTGCACCGCTTCCCGCTCGTCCATCGGCCACCTCCTGCCGGTGAAGTCGCGGATCGGCGGACACGGTTACAGCGCCGGCTTGCCCCACTGGTCGGTGAACGCGAACTCCGCCAGCGGCACCCGCACCCGCTCGGCCTTCTCCCGCTCGATCCGCCAGTCCTCCTCCAGCACCTCGGGCGCGGCCGCCGACCCCACCGCGATCGCCACCTTCGGCACCGCGTCCGGCGGCAGCGAGAAGGCGTCCCGCACCGCATCGGGCGAGAACCCCGCCATCTGGTGCGCGATCAGCCCGAGCTCCACCGCCTGCAGCACGAGGTTCTCCGACGCCAGCCCGAGCCCGTACTCCGCGTACGGGACGTCGCCCTTCTCGTTCGTCGTCACCACCACGCCGATCAGCAGCAGGCCCGCGCGGTGCGCCCACGCCCGGTTGCCCGAGTTCAGCGTCGCCAGGATCGCGTCGAACGCCGGGGTCCCGCGGACGCCCACCAGGTACCGGGCGGGCTGGGTGTTGCCGAACGACGGAGCCCAGCGGGCCGCTTCCAGCAGGGCGCGGACCTGCTCCGGGGTGACCAAGGCCGACTCGTCGTAAGCCCGCGGGCTCCAACGTTCGGCCATCAGGGTCGAGATCGGGACGCTCGTCACAGCTGGCTTTCGCACGATCTCGACGATACCCAGGCGTGCGCTGTGTCACTCGGGAGGAAGGGCTCCGCGCATTTCGTTGGTGTTGCGGAAGATTTACTTCCGAGTGACCCACGCAAAGGGTCCGCCCCACGTCAAGAGGGTGGCGGGCCGTCCCAGCCCCGGTAGGCTCCTCTTCAAATCATGGGACGCGGGGGCTCTCCGGTGCCCACCAGGGAGCCGCCCGGCCCGCGAGGAGGTTCGGGCGTGGCCCTCGTGGTCCAGAAGTACGGCGGATCGTCGCTGGAAAGTGCCGACCGGATCAAGCGCGTCGCGGAGCGGATCGTCGCCACCAAGAAGGCGGGGAACGACGTCGTGGTGGTCTGCTCGGCGATGGGTGACACCACCGACGAGCTGCTCGACCTGGCGCAGCAGGTCAACCCGGCGCCGCCGGAGCGGGAGATGGACATGCTGCTCACCGCCGGTGAGCGCATTTCGAACTCGCTGGTCGCGATGGCGATC
The DNA here is from genome assembly GCF_040648295.1 of Amycolatopsis sp. NPDC049159. Taxonomy (NCBI): domain Bacteria; kingdom Bacillati; phylum Actinomycetota; class Actinomycetes; order Pseudonocardiales; family Pseudonocardiaceae; genus Amycolatopsis; species Amycolatopsis sp. NPDC049159. The sequence goes on along the minus strand of NZ_JBEZDL010000017.1, from coordinate 219,733 downwards.
GCGGCCCAGGGCGCCGAAGCGTGGTCGTTCACCGGTTCGCAGGCCGGCGTCGTCACGACGTCGGTGCACGGCAACGCGCGCATCATCGACGTCACGCCCAGCCGTGTCACCGAAGCCCTCGAGCAGGGTTACGTCGCGCTGGTGGCGGGCTTCCAGGGGGTCGCGCAGGACACCAAGGACATCACCACGCTCGGCCGCGGCGGCTCGGACACCACCGCCGTCGCGCTGGCCGCGGCGCTCAACGCCGACGTCTGCGAGATCTACTCCGATGTGGACGGTGTGTACTCGGCCGACCCGCGGATCGTGCCGGACGCGAAGAAACTCGACGTCATCCCCTACGAGGAGATGCTGGAGCTCGCCGCGAGCGGCTCGAAGATCCTGCACCTGCGTTCGGTCGAGTACGCGCGGCGCTACGGCGTGCCGATCCGAGTCCGCTCTTCCTACAGTGACAAGCCGGGCACGACGGTGACCGGTTCTATCGAGGAGATCCCCGTGGAACAAGCCCTGATCACCGGTGTGGCGCACGACCGCTCCGAAGCCAAGATCACGGTCACCGGCGTGCCGGACCACACCGGTGCCGCGGCCCGGATCTTCCGCGTGATCGCCGACGCCGAAATCGACATCGACATGGTGCTGCAGAACGTGTCCAGCACCGTCTCCGGCCGCACCGACATCACGTTCACGCTGTCGAAGGCCAACGGCGCCAAGGCGGTCAAGGAGCTGGAGAAGGTCAAGGCGGAGATCGGCTTCGAGTCCGTCCTCTACGACGACCACGTCGGCAAGGTCTCGCTGGTCGGCGCCGGGATGCGCTCGCACCCCGGCGTGACGGCGACGTTCTGCGAAGCGCTGGCCAACGCCGGCGTCAACATCGAAATCATCAACACCTCGGAGATCCGCATCTCGGTGCTGATCCGGGACGCGCAGCTCGACGAAGCCGTGCGCGCGATCCACGAGGCGTTCGAACTCGGCGGCGACGAAGAAGCCGTCGTCTACGCGGGGAGTGGTCGCTGATGACCGAGGGACTGCGGGTCGGGGTGGTCGGCGCGACCGGCCAGGTCGGCGCGGTGATGCGCAAGCTGCTGGCGGAGCGGGAGTTCCCGATCGCCGAGCTCCGGTACTTCGCTTCGGCGCGCTCGGCGGGTTCGAAGCTGCCTTGGCGCGACACCGAAATCACGATCGAAGACGCGTCGACGGCGGATCCGTCCGGTTTGGACATCGCGCTGTTCTCGGCGGGCGGCTCGACGTCCAAGGCGCAGGCGCCGCGGTTCGCCGAGGCGGGCGTGACGGTGATCGACAACTCCTCGGCGTTCCGGATGGACCCGGACGTGCCGCTGGTCGTCAGCGAGGTCAACCCGCAGGCGATCAAGGAGGCGCGCAAGGGGATCATCGCGAACCCCAACTGCACCACGATGGCCGCGATGCCGGTGCTGAAGCCGCTGCACGACGAGGCCGGGCTGGTCCGCCTGATCGCGTCGACGTACCAGGCGGTGTCCGGCAGCGGGCTGGCCGGCGTCGACGAGCTGGCGGGCCAGGTCCGCGCGGCGGCCGAGCACGCGTCGCTGCTCACCCACGACGGCGCGGCGATCGACTTCCCGAAGCCGGCGAAGTACGTCCGCCCGATCGCGTTCAACGTCCTGCCGATGGCCGGGTCCATTGTGGACGACGGCGAGTTCGAGACGGACGAAGAGAAGAAGTTCCGCAACGAGAGCCGCAAGATCCTGAGCATCCCGGGCCTCGGCGTCTCGTGCACCTGCGTGCGGGTGCCGGTGTTCTCGGGCCACTCGATCTCGGTGAACGCGGAGTTCGCGCAGCCGCTGACTCCCGAGCGCGCGACCGAGCTGCTGACGCACGCGCCGGGCGTCGAGCTGTCGGAGGTCCCGACCCCGCTGCAGGCGGCGGGCAACGACCCGAGCTACGTCGGCCGCATCCGGGCGGACCAGGGCATCGAGGGCGGCCGCGGCCTGGCGCTGTTCATCTCGAACGACAACCTGCGCAAGGGCGCGGCGCTGAACGCGGTGCAGATCGCGGAGCTGATCGCGCAGCAGTGACCACAGTGGACAGCTGAAACTCACTTGGCGTTTCGCGGTGCTCAGGAGATCCTGGGCACCGCGAAAACATTTCCAGGGGAGGAAATCATGTACACCGCTGTCGACGGCGCCCGCGTCCCGATCCGGATGTGGGCGGATCCCGCGTCGGTCGAAGAGCAGGCCATGCGGCAGCTGCAGAACGTCGCCAACCTGCCGTGGGTGCACGGGCTCGCCGTGATGCCCGACGTGCACTACGGCAAGGGAGCGACCGTCGGCAGCGTCATCGCCATGCGCGACGCCGTCTCGCCCGCCGCCGTCGGGGTGGACATCGGGTGCGGGATGAGCGCCGTCCGGACGTCGCTGACCGCCGCCGACCTGCCCGACGACCTCGGCAAGCTGCGCCGGCGCGTCGAAAGCGCCGTGCCGGTGGGGTTCGGGCTGCACAAGACGCCCGTCAACCCCGCGAAGGTGCACGGCGTCGGCGGCTGGGACGCGTTCTGGCGGGGCTTCGGCGAACTGCACACCGGCGTCCAGGAGCTGCACGACCGGGCCGCGCGCCAGATCGGGAGCCTCGGCGGTGGGAACCACTTCATCGAGGTCTGCCTCGACGACGACGGCCGCGTCTGGCTGATGCTGCATTCGGGTTCGCGCAACATCGGCAAGGAGCTCGCGGAGCGGCACATGGCGGTCGCGCGCAAGCTGCCGCACAACGCCGACCTGCCCGACCGCGACCTCGCGGTGTTCGTCGCCGGCACGCCGGAGATGGCGGCCTACCGGCGTGACCTGTTCTGGGCGCAGGACTACGCGGCGCGCAACCGCGCCACGATGGTCGCGCTGGTGAAGCAGGCGCTGAAGGACGTCGTGCCGCAGACGACGTTCGACGACGCCATCTCCTGCCACCACAACTACGTCTCGGAGGAGACGTACGACGGTGTCGAGCTGCTCGTCACCCGGAAGGGCGCGATCCGCGCCGGATCGGGTGACCTTGGGATCATCCCGGGCAGCATGGGGACCGGTTCGTACATCGTCCGCGGGCTCGGGAACGACTCGTCGTTCCAGTCGGCGTCGCACGGCGCCGGCCGCCGGATGTCCCGCACCAAGGCCAAGAAGCTGTTCACGGCCGACGACCTCGCGGCCCAGACGGCCGGCGTCGAGTGCCGCAAGGACTCCGGCGTCGTCGACGAGATCCCGGCCGCGTACAAGGACATCGATTCGGTGATCCGGGCGCAGACGGACCTGGTCGAGGTCGTCGCGCACCTCAAGCAGGTGGTCTGCGTCAAGGGCTGACCGGTACCTTGGCGCCATGACGAGGGGTGGAACGACGGCCGCGTTGCTGGCCGGGGCCGCACTGCTGCTGAGCGGGTGCGCCGAGGTCGGCAACGCGGTCGACCAGGGGTCGAGGACGGCGGACAAGGTGAGTGCCTGCACGGAGGCGCTCGGGCTGGCGGACCTGAACCCGCTGGTCGACCCGGACAAGCTCAAGGCGCGCGCCGCGGACAAGGAGAAGCGGCTGCGCGAACTGGCCGCGAACGTCCAGGACCAGGACGTGAAGAACGCGCTGCTCGGCATGGCGGGCTCGTACGTCGAGGTGCAGAAGGAACGCATCGAGGACGCCGGCGTCGTGGCCCGGTGGGTCCAGCGCAACGTCACGAAGCTCGACGCCCTCCGCGCGGCCTGCGGCTGACCCGGCGGCGGGCAGGCTAGCTCTCCGCCAGTGCCGGGACCGGCTCCGCGGTCGGGTCCACCGTGCGGGTGTGGCGGCGCAGCAAGCCCGCCGCCGCGATCACCAGACCGCCCAGGCCCGCCGCCGCGAAGCCCCACGCCGGGCTCGAGTGGTCGATCGCGAAGCCCACGAACGGGCTGCCCAGGGCCAGCCCGAGCCGGGTCGACGCGTCCTGCAAGCCCATCGCCTCCCCGCGGACCCGCGGTGGCGCGATCCTGCTGACCGTCTCCGTGGTCGCCGCCAGGGTCGGGGCGCACAGCAGGTTCGTCGGGATCAGCACCAGCATCAGCAGCCACCACGGCTGGTCGGCCAGCCCGACCGGCACCACCAGCAGCGCCATCAGCAGCATCAGCACGCCCTGCGGCAGCGACCGCTTGACCGCGCCGTGGACGATGCCGCCCAGGATCGATGCCGCGCACATCACCGCGATGACCAGGCCGGTCACGCCGATGTCGCCGTTCGCGCGCAGGGCCGCCAGCGTCGCCAGTTCGGTGCCGACCAGCACGAACAGCGCGCCGCCCGCGATCAGGAGCGTGGCCACCAGCTGCCAGGACAGCCAGGTGCGCAGCTTCGGCCGGACGCCGTCGACGACCGGCTCGAGGTCGTCGCGGATCGGCGGGTCGACCAGCCAGATCAGGAACGCCGTGCCGCCGAACAGGACGCCGAGCGCGCTGAGCGTGAACGTCGGTGAGAGCGCGGTCATCGCCGCGATGCCGGCCGCCGGGCCGATCATGAACGTCGCTTCGATCGAGATCGTGTCCAGCGAGTACGCCGCCCGCCGCTCGGCCACCGGGACGAGCGCGGCCAGCACCTGCCGGGCCAGTGAGCCCGCCGGCACCGAGAGCGCGCCGGCCGGGACCGCGACCACGGCCAGCGCCGCGTACGGCAGGTGCGGTGCGGCGATCCAGAACGCCGTCGTGGCGAGCCCGCAGACCGCGACGACCGGGCGCAGCCCGTACCGGTCCAGGAACCGGCCGAGCAGCGGCGCGCCAAGGGCCATCCCGAGGGTGACGCCGGCGCCGACCAGCCCGGCGGCGCCGTAGCCGCGGCCGAGCCCGGTGACGATGTACAGCGTCATCATCACGCCGTTCATGGTCATCGGCAGCCGCGCCAGGAACATCAGGGCCATGGTCGAGGGGACACGGGGAACGGCGAGGACCCGGCGGTAGGGCTGCAGCGGCACGTCCCCGATGAGAACCCAACCTGGTACGCGCGTGCAACAAAATTTCGGCACTGGTGCTCGGTAAATTTGATAGCTACTCTCATTTGGTAGCAACTATCAAATGGGGGTCGCTATGACTCAGCCCTATCCGCGCAGGTGGTGGGCGCTCGGTGCGCTCGCGGTGAGCCTGCTGACCGTCGGCCTCGACCTGACTGTGCTCAACGTCGCCGTGCCGACCTTGGCGGTCGACCTCGGCGCCACGACGACGCAGCTGCAGTGGTTCGGCAACGCCTACACGCTGGCGCTCGCCGCCCTCCTGCTCCCGGCGGGCCTGCTCGGCGACCGCTTCGGCCCGAAGAAGCTCCTGCTCGGCGCGCTCGTGCTGTTCGGGCTGGCTTCGCTGGCGTGCGCCTACGCCGGTTCGCCGGGCGCGCTGATCGCCGCCCGGGTCGTGCTCGGCGTCGGCGCCGCGTTCCTCATCCCGCTGTCGCTCTCGCTGCTCAACACCCTCTTCCCGCCCGAAGAGCGCGCGAAGGCGCTGACGACGTGGGTGCTGGCGACGTTCGCCGGCATCCCGCTCGGGCCGCTGCTCGGCGGCTGGCTGCTCGACCACTTCGCGTGGGGCTCGGTCTTCCTCGTCAACGTCCCGCTGACGGCCGTCGGGGTGGCCGCGGTGGTGTTCCTCGTGCCGCTCACGCCGGGGTCGGGCCGGGGCCGCGTCGACCTCGCGGGCATCGCCCTCTCGGCCGCCGGGCTGGTCGCGCTCACCTACGGCTTCGTCCACGCCGGCGAGCACGGCTGGGCCGACCCGGTGACCTACGGCCTGATCGCGCTCGGCGTCGCGCTCGTGGCGGTGTTCTGCCGGACCCAGACGCGGGTGGCCGCGCCGCTCACCGACCTCGCGCTGCTGCGCGAACCGCGGTTCGTCTGGGGCGCGGTGCTCGCCACGGTGGCGTCCTTCGCGCTGATGGGCCTGATGTTCGTGCTGCCGCAGCTGTTCCAGGCTGTGCAGGGCGCCGACGCGCTGCAGACCGGGCTGCGGCTCCTGCCGCTGATCGGCGGGATGCTGGTCTCGGCCAAGATCGCCGAGCGGCTGGTCGCCGCGGTGGGCGTGCGGGTGGTCGTCACCGGCGGGTTCCTGGTGCTCGCGGTGGGCCTGGCCTGGGGTTCGGCGACGGCGCCGTCGGACGGCTACGGCGGCACGGCCGGCTGGGAGGTCGTCATCGGCCTCGGCACCGGGTGCACGCTGCCGCCGCTGATGTCGATGGCGATGGGCGCGCTCACCGAGGGCCGCTCGGGCGCCGGCTCGGCGCTGATCCAGGTGCTGCGCCAGGTCGGCGGCACCATCGGCGTCGCGGTGCTGGGCACGGTGCTCAACGGCGTCTACCGCGACGGCGTCGGGGTGGCGGGCCTGCCCGGGCCGGTGGCCGACGTGGCGCGGGGCAGCGCGTCCGCCGCGATCGCCGTCGCCGGGAAGCTCCACCTGCCGGGGCTCGCCGAGTCCGCGCGGGTCGCGTTCACCGACGGCATGGCGGTGACGCTGTGGGTCTGCGCCGGGCTCGGCGTGGCCGGCGCGCTGCTGGCGGCGCTGTTCCTGCCCGGCCGGGCGGCCGCGGAGGTGCAGCCGCGAGAATCGGGGCATGACGTCGTCGCCATCTGAACCGCAGGGACTGCGCGAACGGAAGAAGGCCAAGACGCGCGCCGCGATCCAGCGGCACGCGTTGCGGCTGTTCCACGAGCGGGGCTACAGCGCGACGACGGTCGACCAGATCGCGGCCGCGGCGGAGATCTCGCCCAGCACCTTCTTCCGGTACTTCCCGACGAAGGAGGCGACGGTGCTGTACGACCCCTTCGACCCGCTGCTCATCGCCGCGGCGCTGGCGCAGCCGGCCGAGCTCAGCCCGATCGGCGCGCTGCGGGCGACCGTGACCACCATCCGCGAGGTGCTCCCCGCCGACGAATGGGAGCGTGAACGCCAGCGGCAGCGGCTGGTGCTGCGCGAACCCGAGCTGCGCACGGCGGCCATGGACAAGTTCGCCGAGGGGATCGACCTGCTGGCCGGGTTCGCCGCGCAGCGCACCGGCCGCGAGCCGGGCGGCTTCGAGGTCCGCAACTGGGCGGGCGCGGTGGTCGGCGTCGTCCTGGCCGCGTTCCTGGGGTCGGCGGCGGATCCCGAGGCGGACACGCTGGCCGTGCTCGACGAAGCCGTTGCCCACCTGGAAGAGGGTTTGCCGCTCTGAATCGGCGAATCGCCTTCGGATCTGCGCGCTGACCTGTGTGGGTGGCGGCGCGAACGTGGGGGACACCCCGTCTGGAGCAGTCAGGACACGCGGTCCGACGGAGTGATGAAGCCAAAAGATCACCGTTTACACCCGTGTAGGTGCCCCAATCGTTCCATAGTGGACAGTGATCACCGCTGAGTGACGACCGTGCTCGGCAAGGGTGATCTTCAGGGGGAGGGGCAAGCTTTCGACGTTAATCAGATGCGGGCCAGTTCGCCTTTTCCGGATCCGGCACGTAAGGGTTAGAAAACGTCTCGAACCGGTGATCGGGTGGCTTATCTCCGATACGGCGGGTATCGATTTAACCCGTCAGGTCTCCCGAGGCCAGGAGGTAAAAATGAAAGGCAAGATCGGGCGGGTCATCGCCCTGGTAGCCGCCGGCAGTCTGCTCGCGGTCGGAACGGCGGGTATGGCGTCGGCGAGCCCGGACGGGGGCAAGGGTTCCTCCAGCACCCAGGCCCTCGCCGCACAGGTGCTCCAGATGCGTGACGACCTCACCAAGGTGGCCTACGCGGGCAACGTCGGTGCCACGCGCGGCGACCTCGGGCAGTTCAGCCCGGTGCTCGCGGACATCGCGGCCGGCAAGCGCTACACCGTCCAGACCGACACCGAGCAGCTCGCCGGCCTGGCCAAAGGCCGGGCGGACGAGTCCAGCAGGCTCCTGACCGACCCGACGGCGAAGGCGCGCCAGCTGCCGCCGCTGCCGTTGCCCATCCCGTCGCTGCCCGACCTGCCCGGGCCGTTGAAGATCGTCAGCGACCTGGTGAAGGCGCTGCTCGCGGCCGTCACCGGAATCCTCGGCGGCCTGCTCGGCGGGCTGCCCGTACCGCCGCTGCCGGTGCCCCCGCTGCCCGCACCGGCGGGCTGACTCCGGCCACGGGAAACAGGGGGATCCGGAGCCCGGCGCGGACATTTCTCCGCGCCGGGCCCCGGATTCGGTTCAGCCCTTTCCGGCCAGTCCCTGTCGCAGCGCGCCCGCGGTTTCGGCGAGTGCTTCGCGAAACCGCGTGCCGACGCCGGTGAAGTTGATGAACCCGTGGATCAGGTCCTCGTGCCGGCGCAATGCCACCTCGACGCCCGCCTCGCGCAGCTTCTCCGCGTACGCCTCACCTTCGTCGCGCAGCGGGTCGAACCCCGCCGTGACGACCAGTGCCGGCGGCAGGCCGCTCAGGTCGTCCGCGCGCAGCGGGGAAAGCCGCGGGTCGGTCAGGTCGCTGCCCTCCGGCACGTAGTGGCCTTCGAACCACTTCATGTGCACGTCGGTCAGGAACAGGTCCTCGGCGAACAGGTCCTGCGAGCGGTACCGGTGCGCGAAGTCCGTCGCCGGGTAGATCAGCAGCTGGAACGCCGGCGCCGGGCCGCCGCGCTTGACCGCCTGCTGCGCGGTGACGGCGGCGAGGTTGCCGCCCGCGCTGTCCCCGCCGACGGCGATCCGCGCCGGATCGGCGCCGAGGTCGCCCGCCTTCGCCACGGCGTAGTCGAACGCCGCCAGCGCGTCGCCGGTCGCCGCCGGGAAGGGGAATTCCGGGGCCAGCCGGTACTCGATCGACAGCACCCGCACCCCGGCGTGCTTGGCCAGGAAGCGGCAGGCGTTGTCGTGGCTCGCGCGGGTGCCGATCACCCAGCCGCCGCCGTGGAAGAACACCAGCAGCGGCGACTTCTCGGGCAGTCCGACCGGCGTGTAGAGCGTCGCCGGCAGGTCGCCGTCCGGTGTCGGCACGTCGAGCTCACGCACCGAGACGGGCTCGACCGGCCGGCCGCTGACCAGGTGCCGGCCCACGTCGAGCAGGGCCCGCGACTGCTCGACCGACCCGCGCACGAGCTCGGCGCGGGCGATCTTCTGCAGCCGGAGCAGCAGCTGGGCGTCGAGCGCGAGGTCCTGGCCGTCGATGCGGACGGTCCGGCCCGCCGCCGCGCGCCGGACCGGCGCGGGCAGCCAGAACGCCAGCTGGGACGCGGCCGCCTGGACGCGGACCGGGAGCGGGATCGCCATGGGTTCCTCCTGAGCTTCGGTGCCGCCCCGGACGTTACTTGTCAGTAGGTAACAGGTCCAGGTGTGACCGGGACCTCGGTCCCAGAGTCTGGTCCTCCAGTTAAGTGGAGGGGTTAGCCTGGAAAACGTGACTTCAGCCAGGACGCTCAACGTGCTCGGGATCGGCGGCTCTCTGCGGGAGGGCTCGCAGTCCGAACGCGCGCTGCAGATCGCGCTCGGCGGCGCGGCCGAAGTCGGCGTCCGGACCCGGCTGCTGACCGGCCCGGACCTGGTCCTCCCGTTCTACGACGCCGGCGTGCCGGAGCGCGACGAACGCGCCACGCGGCTCGTCGAAGCCATCCGGGAGGCGGACGGGGTCATCGTCGTCTCGCCCGGTTACCACGGCGCGCTGTCCGGCCTGGTCAAGAACGCCTTGGACTACGTCGAAGACCTGCGTGACGACCGCCGCCCGTACCTCGACGGCCGCGCGGTCGGCCTCGCCGCCGTCGCGTACGGCTGGCAGGCCGCGGTGACCACGCTGGAGCAGCTGCGCACGATCACGCACGCGCTGCGCGGCTGGGCCACCCCACTGGGTGGTTCGATCAACTCGGCCGAGACCAAGTTCGACGAAGGCGGTGGCGCGTCGGACGAGAAGAGTGTCCGGACGCTTCGCCTGATCGGGCGGCAGGTCGCCGAATTCGCGGTGACGCGCACCGCTTGACGTTTTCACCCGGGTGGGTCCGGGGTAGTCGATGAACGTGACGCCTGCCATGTGCGGGCACTGTTCCGCGGGTGCGGGATGTTGTGCCCAGTGAGACGCTCGATCGAAGAGCATCCAGAGCAGAAGGCGGGCTGAGCATGGGTCAGGCGATCTACACCGCGGTGGCGACGGCGCGCGGCGACGGCCGCAACGGCGAGGTCACTTCGTCGGACGGCGTCATCGACGAATCGCTGGCCATCCCGAAGGAGATGGGCGGCCCCGGCGGGGACAAGACGAACCCCGAACAGCTCTTCGCCGCCGGCTACTCGGCCTGCTTCCACAGCGCCCTGCAGCTGGTCGCCCGCCAGGCCAAGGTCGCGCTGGCCGACTCGACGGTGACCGCGGAGGTGAGCGTGCTCAAGCAGGACGTCGGCTTCGGCCTCGGCGTCGCGCTGAACGTGTCGCTCCCGGGCCTCGAGCAGGCGCAGGCCGACCAGCTGGTCGAGCAGGCCCACCAGGTCTGCCCGTACTCCAACGCGACCCGCGGCAACATCGAGGTCGCGCTCTCCGCCACCGTCTGATCCCCCGTCGTCGAACCAGTCCGAGGAAAGGACCACCAGAGATGAGCAAGTCTCCGATCAAGAGCCCGCTTTCCGAGGCCGACAAGGAGATCACCGGCAACGCCCTGCAGGCGACGCTGGTCGACTTGGTCGACCTGTCCCTCATCGCGAAGCAGGCGCACTGGAACGTCGTCGGCGCGAACTTCCGCAGCGCGCACCTGCAGCTCGACGAGCTGGTCAACACCGCGCGCCAGTACGTCGACGAGGTCGCCGAGCGCGCCAACGCCATCGGCGTCTCGCCGAACGGCAAGGCCAAGACCGTCGTCGAGAGCTCGGGCGCGCCGGACTACCCGGACAACTGGCAGTCCGTCGAGTCCACGGTCGCCGCGGTCGTCGACATCCTCTCGACGCTGATCGAGCGGCTGCGCGCCCGCATCGACGAGACCGACAAGAGCGACCTCGTGACGCAGGACCTGCTGATCGAGATCACTCGCGCGCTCGAAGAGGCGCACTGGATGTGGCAGGCCCAGCAGGCCTGACTTTTTTATCGCCACGAAAGGGCCGTTCCGTACGGAGCGGCCCTTTTTCGTCGGTGGGGGTCAGTACCTTCGGTGGCATGGTGCTGCATCAGGGGAAAACCGACCACCCGGACCGCGCGGGCGGGACGAACCCGCTGTACGCCGGGGCGAACCCGGCGCTGGCCGCGGGGTTCGTCATGCCGCACGACAAGCTGCGCGAGGACTCGCTGCCGCCGGACACGGCGCTGCAGCTGGTGCGCGACGAGCTGATGCTCGACGGCAACGCCCGGCTCAACCTCGCCACGTTCGTCACGACGTGGATGGAGCCGCAGGCGCGCGAGCTGATGGCCGAGTGCGTCGACAAGAACATGATCGACAAGGACGAGTACCCGCAGACGGCCGAGCTGGAGCGGCGCTGCGTGAACATCCTCGCCGACCTGTGGCACGCCCCCGACCCGACGGACGTCATGGGCTGCTCGACGACGGGGTCGTCGGAAGCGTGCATGCTCGCCGGGATGGCGTTGAAGCGGCGCTGGTCCCAGCTCGGGCGCACCGGGAAGCCGAACCTGGTGATGGGCGTGAACGTCCAGGTGTGCTGGGAAAAGTTCTGCGAGTACTGGGAGGTCGAGCCGCGGCTGGTGCCGATGGCGGGGGACCGGTACCACCTCTCGGCCGAGGAGGCCGTGGCGCGCTGCGACGAGAACACGATCGGCGTGGTGGCGATCCTCGGCTCGACGTTCGACGGCAGCTACGAGCCGGTCGCGGAGATCGCCGCGGCGCTGGACGCCCTGCAGGAGCGCACCGGCTGGGACGTCCCGATGCACGTCGACGGCGCTTCGGGGGCGATGATCGCGCCGTTCCTCGACCCCGGGCTGGAGTGGGACTTCCGGCTGCCGCGGGTGGCGTCGATCAACACGTCCGGCCACAAGTACGGGCTGGTGTACCCGGGCGTCGGCTGGGTGCTCTGGCGCGACCGGGCCGCGCTGCCGTCGGAGCTGGTGTTCAACGTCAACTACCTCGGTGGCGACATGCCGACGTTCGCGCTGAACTTCTCGCGCCCGGGCGCCGAGGTGGCGGCGCAGTACTACACGTTCGTCCGGCTCGGCCGGGACGGGTTCCGCGCGGTGCAGCAGGCTTCGCGGGACGTCGCGACGCACTTGTCTTCGGGCGTTGAAGCGCTGGGTCCCTTCGAGCTGCTGACCCGCGGCGACCAGCTGCCGGTGTTCGCGTTCACGACCCGCGCGGACGCGGGGTTCGACGTCTTCGACGTGTCACGCCGCCTGCGTGAGCGGGGCTGGCTCGTGCCCGCGTACACGTTCCCGGAGAACCGGACGGACCTGGCGGTGCTGCGGATCGTCGTCCGCAACGGCTTCACGCACGACCTCGCGGACCTGCTGCTGGCCGACCTCGCCCGGGTCCTGCCGGAGCTGGAGGAGGAGGGCGGCCGCCCGAAGGATCCCGCCAAGGCGACCGCCTTCCACCACTAGTGCCAGGACTTCGCGCGGGCGTACTGGTCGGGCCAGCGCACGTCGGCGCCGAGGACGTTCGCCGCGCGGAGCGGCCAGTGCGGGTCGCGCAGCAGGGCGCGGGCGAGGAACACGACGTCGGCCTGGTCGTTCCCGACGATCTCCTCGGCCTGGTGCGGGTCGGTGATCATGCCGACCGCACCGGTCGGGAGGCCGGCTTCGGAGCGGATGCGCCCGGCGAACGGAACCTGGTACCCGGGCCCGACGGGGATGTCCGGGTGCGGGGTGTTGCCGCCGGACGAGGTGTCGATGAGGTCGATCCCGCGCTCGGCCAGCAGCTTCGCGAGCCGGACGGACTCGTCGACGGTCCAGCCGCCCTCGGTCCAGTCGGTGGCGCTCAGCCGGGCGAAGAGGGGGAGGCCGGTCGTCGCCCGCACGGCGTCGGCGATCTCGAGCGCCAGCCGGGTGCGCCCCTCGAAGTCGCCGCCGTAGCGGTCGGTGCGGGAGTTGGACAGCGGCGACAGGAACTGGTGCACGAGGTAGCCGTGGGCGAAGTGCAGCTCGAGCACGTCGAACCCGGCGCCCTCCGCCCGGCGGGCCGCCTCGGCGAAGGCCTCGGGGAGCGCGGCGACCTCGTCGGTGGTCAGCTCGCGCGGGGTGGCGTACTCGCCGAAGGCCGTCGCGGACGGTCCGACGGTCGGCCAGCCCCCGTCTTCGGCGGGCACGCTGCCGGGCCCGTCCCACGGCCGCTTGGTCGAACCCTTCCGCCCGGCGTGGGCGAGCTGCATCCCGATGGCGGCGTCCTGCCCGTGCACGAACTCGACGATCCGGCGCCAGGCGTCGGCGTGCGCGTCGCTCCAGATGCCGGTGTCCTGCGGGCTGATCCGCCCTTCGGGGGTGACGGCGGTGGCTTCGGTCATGACGAGCCCCGCACCCCCGGCGGCGAACTGGCCGAGGTGCACGAGGTGCCAGTCACCGGGGAGTCCCTCGGTGGCGGAGTACTGGCACATGGGAGAAACCCAGACCCGGTTCGGCAAGGTAAGTCCACGGACGGTGATCGGGCTGAAGAGTCGGCTCACACTTCGATCAACGACACGCGCCCGCGCTCTCTTCCCGAGTGGGCCTGCCGGTGACCCGCGCGACCCGAAGCCGGCCCCGGTACGTGCCCGCCGTCTCTTCCCGTCGCCAAGGGCTCTACCGGCGAGTAACGTCGACCACATGGGTGTCGCTGCTGACGAACGCCAGGCCTTGAGCTCCCTCCTCCACGACCTCGGGCCCGACGCGCCCACGTTGTGCGAAGGCTGGACGACGCGTGACCTCGCCGCGCACCTCGTCGTGCGGGAACACCGCCCCGACGCCGCGCCCGGGATCATCGTTCCCGCGCTCGCCGGGCACACGCAAAAGGTGCAGGACCGCTACGCCGCCAAGCCCTGGGGCACCCTCGTCGACCAGGTGCGGAAGGGCCCGTCGAAGTTCTGGCCGACCGCCATCGGCCCCCTCGACGAGCTCACCAACACCGCCGAGTTCCTCGTCCACCACGAGGACGTCCGCCGCGCGCAGCCCGGCTGGGAACCGCGCCCGGCCGACGCCACCAGGGACGCCGCCGCGTGGAAGTCGGCCAAGCAGGCCGCCAAGCTCAACCTGCGCAAGGCGCCCGTCGGGGTCACCCTGCGGACCCGCACCGGGCAGGAAGCCGCCGTCAAGACCGGGCCCGATCCCGTCGCCGTGATCGGCGACCCGATCGACCTGCTGCTCTTCGTGTTCGGCCGCGACGCCGTCCGCCTAGAGTTCGAAGGCGACGCGGCCGCCGTCACGAAGCTCCAGGGTGTGAACCGCGGACTCTGAGCGTCACCCAGCGGCCCACCGGCAGCGCGACCACGATCGCGGCCAGCACCAGGTGCACGGCCATGAACGCGACCGCGGCCGGCACGCTCGGCGGGCCGCCGAGGAACACGATCATGTGCGACGCCCACTTCAGCTCGGCCGGCTTCGTGCCCGCCGCCCAGACGTCGTTGAGCGCCCAGAACGTCAGGTCGTTCACGCCCGAGATGACCACCAGGATCGACGCGATCCCGACCTTCAGCACGTTCGCCGTCCGGCCGCCGCCGAGGCGGTAGGCCAGCAGCGCGAACAGCACGATGAACGTCGTCACGAACAGCTCGAACTGGTACACCGGCTGGAAGTCCTGGTCGGGCGAGCGCGCGAACCCCTGCACCCGCATCACCAGTTCGGTGTCCAAATAGGACATGTACACGAACACGGCGAACACGATCAAGGCCGGCCCGAAGCGCCCGCGCGGGAACAGCGAAACCGTCAGCACCGCGAAGACGAACGGGCACAGCTTGAACGCCCAGTCACCGACGTTGTCCAGCGTCTGGTCCGGCGGCAGCACCACCATGATCAGCAGCGCGGTGACCACCGCCGGCACGGCGGCGACCAGCCACAGCCACTGCCGCCGCCGGTACAGGGCGGCGACCAGGCCGGGCGATTCCAAGAGCGTCACAGTTCCTTCTCCACCCAGAACGGTCCGAGGGCCAGCGCGTCGACGTCGGTCTTCAGGTAGCACGCGATCGCGTCGGCGGGGCTGGCCACGATCGGCTCGTTGTTGTCGTTGAACGAGGTGTTGACGACCATCGGCACCCCGGTCAGCTTCTCGAACTCGCCGATCATCCGGTAGTACAGCGGGTTGTCGGTACGACTGACAGTCTGCACCCGCGCGGTGCCGTCGACGTGCGTGATCGCCGGAACCTCGGCGCGCTTGTCCGGCAGGACGTCGAACACCAGCAGCATCACCGGGGACGGGTAGTCGCTGACGAAGTACTCGCCCGCCCGCTCCTCCAGGCACGAAGGCGCGAACGGCCGGAACGCCTCGCGGTGCTTCACCTTCTCGTTCATCCGCGTCTTCGACTCCGGGTCGCGCGGGTCGGCGACGAGCGAGCGGTTGCCCAGCGCGCGCGGCCCGCACTCCATCCGGCCCTGCACCCAGCCGACGATCTTGCCGTCGGCCACCTTCGCCGCGGTGTGCGCCGCGATGTCGTCGACGCGCTCGTACTCGACGCCGGCGTCCTGCAGCGCCAGCTCCATCTCGGCCTCGGTGTAGTCCGGCCCGGTGTAGGTGTAGCCGTCGCGCGGGCGCGGCTTGCCGTACTTGGCGACCGACACGTCGAGGGCCGCGCCGAGCGCGCACCCGTCGTCCGCGGCCGCGGGCTGGGCGAAGAAGTCCTCGAACGGCGTCTCCAGCAGGATCCGCCCGTTCATGACGCTGTTCAACGCGACCCCGCCGGCGACGCACAGCCGCTTCGAGCCCGTCTCGCGCTGCAGCCACCGCGCCAGGTGCAGGCCCGCTTCTTCGAGCGTCACCTGCAGCGCGTACGCGATGTCGCAGTAGTGCTGGGGAACGGGATTTTCGGCTGTGACGCGGGTTTTCGGCCGTGCGGGACCGAAGGCGTCGGTGAACTTCTTCGCCATCACGTGCTTGCCGGTGCGGTGGTGGCCGAACCAGCTCAGGTCCAGCTCGAAGCCGCCGTCGTCGTCGAGGTGGATGAGCTGCTTGAACGCGTCGACGTAGGTGTCCTCGCCCAGCGGCGCGAGGCCCATGATCTTGCCTTCGTCGCGGGTCGGGTAGAAGCCGAGGTAGCCGGTGACGCCGGCGTACATCGCGCCGAGGGAGTGCGGGAACTTGATCCGCCGCAGGTCGGCGATCTTGTTCCCGCGCCCGTGCGCGAGGTAGGTCGCCGTGCCGTCGCTGCCGATGCCGTCGAAGGTGAGCACCGCCGACTCGTCCCACGGCGAGATGAAGTAGCCGCTGGCCGCGTGCGCGCGGTGGTGGTCGACGAGGTGGGTCTTGAACTTCGTCGGCCCGGTCCAGCCCACGGCCTCCTTGACGTCGTTCGCCAGCGTGTAGGACCGCTTGATGTGCGCGAGGACCGCGCCGCCGACGTGGTAGTCGTCGTGTCCCTTGCCACCGCCGGTGAGGAAGGTGTCGACCATGCCCGCGGACTTGCCGCCCTCGTCGCCGTTGGTGTTGCGGAAGACGTCCAGGGTGCCGGGGAAGTACCGCGCGAACACCTTGGCCGCGTGGATGCCTTCCTTCCAGCGCTGCCAGTAGTAGGCCACGTGGTCGACGTCGGCGAGCGTGATCCCGGCCCGCTCCAGGCAGAACTTGATGGCCTCGGCGGGGAAGCCGCCGTCGTGCTTCACGCGGGTGAAGCGCTCCTCCTCGGCGAACGCGATGATCTCGCCGTCGCGCACGAGTGCCGCCGCCGAGTCGTGCACCCGGCTGATGCCCAGTACGTACATGATTTCTCCCAGTGGTTCAGAATCGGCGGACCAGGCGCCGCAGGACGGCCGCCTTCACCGCGAGCGCGAACACGAGTGCGGCGAACCCCCCGACCGGCCCGAGGACGGGGACGAGCAGCGCCGCGGCGGCGGCGGTGGCGACGAGCGAGACGACGGCGGTGCCGGACGTCAGCGTCAGCACCTTGCTGTTGGTGTTTTCGATGAGGAAGCCCGCGTACAGCCCGGTCGCGTACAACGCGGTCTCGACGAGCACGAGCAGCCCGAGGACGACGTACGCGTCTTCGGCCGTGAGCGAGGCGCGGGTCCCGGGGATGGCGAGACCCGCGCCGAGCAGGACGACCACGGCGATCCCGGCGCGTTCGACCAGCCGCAGCAGCGCGACCGCCCGTGCCCGCCCGGCCGCCGCGCCCGTGCCGCGCATCCGCCGCGACGCCGCCGGCTGGTGCAGCTTGAGCTGGTAGTACAGCAGCGAGCAGAACGCGCTCGACACCAGCAGCGCCAGGTAGAACGGGCCGCTGTCGGTGGTCCGGCCGGACAACGCGAGCACCGCGAACACGACCGACGTCGAGATGACGTCGAGCAGTTCGGTCAGGCCGAGCAGGACGGTGCTGCGGCCGAACGCGGGCAGCAGCCGGTGGCCCGGCACCCCGCCCCCGCGCAGCCACGGCCGGGGCAGCAGCGCGACCGAAGTGCCGAGGATGACGAGGATCCCGCCCAGCAGCAACGCCAGGTGCGTCTCGGGTGGCCAGCCCACCGCCCACGTCACGCACGTCACGACGCCGACCACGACCGAGCCGGCGGCGAACGCCAAGGCGTCCAAAGTGGACTTGTCGCGCAGCCGGTGCAGGCCGGACACCGTCATCAGCAGCCCGCCGGAGATCGACCAGGCCGCCGCCGTCAGGTACAGCGCCGCGTCCGACCGCGGGGCCACCACCAGCGCGACGACGGTCGCGGCCAGCACGGCCAGCACCGGCACCGCGGCCAGCCGGACCGCGAGCGCCGCGACGGCGTCCCGGGTCCGGTGCAGCCGCGGCAGGCTCTTCAACGCCGACTTCTCCGCCGCGGCCGGCACGAAGTTCAGCCAGGTCATCAGGCCGAGCGCGTTCGCGAAACGCCCGTAGTCGCGGGCGCCCCACGCCGTGATCAGGACCAGCCCCATCACCTGCACCGAAAGCCGGAACACGCCCCGGCCGGCGAGCAGGCGCAGCACCACCGCCGGCCGCGGCGGCGCCACGGCCGGGGCGGTGCTGACCGAGGGAGGACCCGTCACGGCAGGGGTACCGCCATGTCCTGGTCGCTCAGCAGGAACTTCAGCGTGCCGCGCACGGCGTTCTCCGCGGACAGCAGTTCCGGCACCGACCCGGCCGTGAGCACGACGTACCCGAGCTTGTGCCCGGCCTGCTCGTAGGGCCGGACGAACGAGCCCTCGTCGGCGAACAGGTGCAGGCCGACCAGCCCGGGCAGCGCGCGCACGTCCGCGACACCGTCCACCCGGGACAGGTGACCGCCGCGGTCGGACGCCAGGATGTGCACCAGCGTCGGCTTCGGCTGGTGCAGGTCCAGCCGCACCTCGTCGCCGGTGGCGGCGGCGATCCCGGCGCCGATCAGGTCGGCGCCGTGGCAGTGCGCGATCGCTTCCGCCAGCCCGTTGCCGCCCATCCGGGCGCCCATCTCGATGAGGTAGAGCCGCCCGTCCCGGCCGAGCACGGCGTCGAGCGTCAGCGGTCCCGTCCGGTAGCCGAGCTCGGTGCAGATCTGGTCGAGGGCTTCGATCAGGCTCAGCTCGACGTCGGCGGGCAGCTCGGCGGGCAGCAGGTGCGACGACGTCACGAAGAACGGCGGCGGCGTGAGCACCCGCTCGGTCACGGCGTGGAAGACGATCCGGCCGTCGACGACGAGCGCCTCGATGGTGAAGTGCGAGCCGTCGAGGTGCTCCTCCACGACCAGGCGGCCGGACGGCGAGAACGCGAGCGACTCGGTGAACGCCCTGGTCAGCCGGCCCGGACCCGGGCAGGAGACGACCCCGCGGCTGCCCGAGGAGTCGACCGGCTTGACCAGCGTCGGGAAGCGCAGCTGCTGGGCGGCGTGGATGAGCTCCGGTCCCGGGCGGCCGTCGACGCTGCGGTAGCTCGGCAGGCCCAGGTGGTCGCACAGCGCGCGGAACACCGACTTGTCCGTCGACGCGGCCACCGCGTACTGCGGCAACGGGTCCGGCATGCCCCAGTGGCGGGTCAGCCACGCCAGCGCCGGCAGGCCGACGTCGCTGGCCGGGCAGAGCACCCCCGCGAGGTCGCGGCGGCCCTCCAGCGCCGCCGCGATCTGCTCCGGTGCGCGCACGCTGACCTGCAGGAACTCGTCCGCGTACGCCACCGCCGGTGCGCCCGGCCGGACATCGACGCAGATCGTGCGGAACCCCAGCTCCCGCGCCCGCTCGTAGGTGCTGACCGAACCGTCCGCGCCCCCCAGGATCACCAGGGTTCTCGCGGGGTCCTTCTTCGAACTCGTCACGCCGAAACGCCTTTCCCCAGGTGCACATCGATGAGCCGGGGACCCGCCGGGTCCGCCGGGGTGAAGAGCCGGTCCTCGGCGTCGACGACGACGTTCGCTTCCCGGACGTAGAACTGCCGCGGCCGCGGCTGGCCCGCGCCGACCACGACGAGGTAGCGCACGGTCAGCGACGCCACCAGCAGCAGCACCGCGAGCAGCGCGAACAGCAGCGTGGCCGTGACCCCCGCGCCGAGCAGGCCGAACGCGGCCGCGCCGCCGGCGAGCACCGCGATCCCCGCGGCCAGCAACGCCGTCGCGGACGCCGCGGTCGTGAGCCGCCGGGTGAAGCCGACGAAGAGCTCGATGGCGTGCGATGCCAGGAACCCGAAGCCCACTTTGGACTCGCCGCGCTCGCGGGCCCGGTGCGCGACCTGGACGCAGGTGTACCGGCTGGTCAGCCGGGGGACCGTGGCCAGGAAGTACGGCGTGCCGAGCCGCAGGTCGACGATCTTGCGGGCCAGTTCCGCGCGGACCAGCCGGAACGCCGTGGCGCCCGGCGGGATCTCGATCCGCAGGACGCGCCGGCCGAGGAAGTGGAACGCGGCGGTGCCCCACCGCCGCAGCCGCGGGTCCTGGCGGTTGGTGCGGACGCCGAAGACCGCGTCGTTGCCCAGCTCCGCCGCCGCGACGAGCTTCTCCGCTTCGGCGGCGGGGAACTGCTGGTCGGCGTCGACGTGCAGGATCCACGGTTGCGCCGCGTAGCGGTAGCCCGCCGAGAACGCGGCTTCGAAACCGAAGTTCCGAGAAAAGGACAAATACCGCACGCGCGGGTCGGCGGCCGCGAGTGCGCGGATCTTGTCCAGTGTTCCGTCGACGCTCCCGTCATCGACGTAAAACAATTCGAGTGAGTAGTGGCCTAGTTCGTTGGTTATTTCCCGATAGGACGGTTCGACGTTCTCGACTTCGTTGAAGCACGGAATGACTACGGTGAGTCCACTATGGGCCGGACCCGGGAAAGGGCTGGTCATCTACCCCGTCCAGGTCTGTGTAGCGATTTCGTGTCCGCGCGGTCACCGACAGTGCGAATGGTGATCATGAATCCCCCAGCCGGATCCGATAAGGCCGCTTGCCGATTGCGGTGTGGCGGGAGTTATAAGCAGACGGATCGCGGAACGGCGACGGTACTTCGGCGAATTCCTCCGTTCAGACCCAGACCAAAGTAGTAACCCATCCGGCATTCGGGGTGACCTGACGGCCAAGTCCTTCCCCACGGGCCGGTCGGTGGCGCAGACTCCCCGGCCATGTGGAATCTGGGGGCGGGGGTCGTGTGGCGCGCTGCCTACGCGCGGGCGGTGCGCTCGGCGTTCGCGACGGTGCCGTTCTACCGCGAGCGCTGGGCGCTCGACGGCCGGGAGGACCCGGTCGTGGTGCCCGGTCGCACCGGGACGAACGGCGGCGCGGTACCCCTCGCGGAAGCGGTGCACAAACTGGTCGACCTCGTCCCGCTCGCCGGCGGCGCCCGGCGGCCCGAGCCGGCGCGCGGGCTCGGGCGGGTGCTGCGGACGGCTCGCCGGCCGGGCCCCGGCAGCCTGGTCGTGGTGCTCGGACCCGACGACCTGCGGCCGCCGTCCGACCTGCCGAAGGGGGTGCGGGGCTGCGTCGCCGATCCGGACGCGCCGAGCGCCTCGGTGCTGCGCGAAGTCGCGGCCGTGCTGGACCGCGGGCGCCGCGTGCTCGCCGTCGGTGACGACAAGGCGATCGCGGTGTTCGCCGAGGACCACCGCGTCGAGGCCGTGCCGCACCGCGAACTCGATTCGCTGGACGCCGGCCCGTACGGCGTGCTGCACGACCCGGTGCTCGGGTACCTCGGCGCCTTGGGTGACTGCGGGCGGTGGCACCTCGACTGGCCGCACGTCTACGCGCGCCCGACCGCCGCCGGGCTCGCGTTCACGTTGCTGCGCCAGGCTTCCCCGCGGTTCGTCGATGTCGTCCCGGCCGGCGGGGTGCGCGGCGAGATCGCGTTCTGCCCCCGGCACGGCACCCCGGTCGTCCTGGCATGAGGTTCGCGTTCCACGACCCCCGCGCCGACCCGGCGCCCGCGGGGTGGGCGGAGTTTTCGCGGGCCGCCCGGCTGCACCCGGTGTGGGACTACGGCGTGATGGGTCTCGAAGCCTGGGGTGCCCGCAACCCGCAGCTGCTGGTCGTCGCGGCCGACGGCGACGCGCTCGTCGCCGCGGTGTCCGTGCTGGTCTGCCGTCCCCGGCTGGCCCCGCGGTTCGCGCCGCGGCCCGGGAAGCGCTTGCTGCGGCCGTTCTGGGCCGAGGTCTGCCAGCCGTGGCTCAGCGGCTACCCCGGGATCGCGTTCGCGCCCGGGGTGCGCGACCACGCGGCGCTGGTGCGGGAGTTCGAGCGGGAGCTGGGCCGCCACCTCGGGCCGGGCCTGCTCGGTGTCGTCCACCGCGCGCTCGGCGAGGAGCTCGCCACCGGCCTCGCCGGCCGCGGCCGGCTCGTCAAGCGCGTGGACCCGGTGGCGGTGCTGGAGAACCGGTTCGAGTCCGAAGAGGACTGGATCGCGTCGCTGTCGAAGTCGCGGCGGGCGGGACTGCGGCGGCAGCGGCGCCGGCTCGCCGAAGACCCGTCGCTGGTGATCCGCGGTGGCGCGGGCCGCACCGACCTCGACGGCGCCGAGCTGGCCGGGCTGATCCAGGCGCACCGCGAGCGGTACGGGCGGCTGGCGCTGGACACCCGCACGCCGCCGTCGGCGGGGTTCCTCGACCGGTTCGTCCGGCGGCCGGACGTGCACACCCTGACCTACACCGGCACCGGCGGGCAGCTGCTCGCCGTGCAGACCATGCTCGACCACCCGGACACCCCCGTCCTGCAGCACTGGGCGGCGCTGCCGCCGGCCGCGGGCGGGAAGAAGTGGCTGTACTTCGACTCCTACGTGCGCGCGGTGCGCTTCACCGCGAAGCGCGGCGCCCGGGAGCTGTCCGCGGGGCGCGGCATGATCGAGCTGAAGCAGGAGCTGGGGTTCCGGCCCCGGCCGGTCTACACGGCCGCCGTGCCGAGGCCGGTGCTGGGCCGGTGAAGACCGTGACCGCGGTGTCGCGGGTGGACGTCCACGACCCCCGCACCGACCCGCCGCCGGAGGGCTGGGCCGCGTTCCGGGCCCGGTGCCTGCCGCCGGTGTGGGACTACGAGCTGCTGCGCCGCGAGGCGTGGCTGGCGAAGAACCCGCCGGTGCTCGCCGTCGTCCGCCAGGGCTCGCTCGTCGTCGGCGCGTTGTCGGCGATGGTGTGCCGGGGCTGGGGCGCGGGTACGTTCGGCCCGCTCTCCGGTGGCCGGTTCCGGCCGCGCTGGGCCGAGGTCTACCTCCCGCTGCTGAGCGGTTATCCGGCGTGCGTGTTCGACGACGGCTTCACCGAGCGGCGCACCGCGATCCGCCAGTTCGAGCGGGCGCTGCGCGAGTACGTCGGCCCCGGCCTGCTCGGCGTCGTCTACCGGGCGATGAACCCGGAGCTGGTGCCCGCGCTGGCGGGCCGGGCCCGGATCAGCCGCGAGATCGACCCGGCCGCCGTGCTCGTCAACCGCTATTCCACTGTGGACGAATGGGCGGCCGCGCTCGCACCGGACGTCCGCCGGTACCTGGACCCGGACGTCGCCACCGAAGCGGCGGCCGGGCGCACCGACCTCGATCCGCACGAGCTGGCCGTGCTGCTCAACGCCCACCGCGCGCGGCAGGACGACCGCGCGTGGGCCGGCGGCCAGCGTTCCCGCGTCGGCGGGCTGCACCTGGACACCCGCAGCCCGATCGCGCCGGCCTACCTCGACGCGCTCGTCCGGCGGCCGGACGTCGTGACCCGGACCTACCGGGCCGCGGACGGCAAGCTGCTCGGCTTCAACACGATGATCGACCAGGACCGCGGGTGCGCGGTCCACCACTGGGCCGCGCTACCGAGCGCGGAAGGCGGCCGGAAGGGTCTCTATGTCGACTGCTACGCCCGCTGCGTGGCCCACATGATCGCCGCGGGACGGCCGGAGCTGACCGCCGGCCGCGCGATGCTGCCGGAGAAGGAGGCGCTGGGCTTCGGCACGCGAAGCCTCTTCTCGGTGGCGGTACCGAGGCCGGTGCTGGGCCGATGACCTGGACCGTCCGGGTGCTCGACCCGCGCACCGATCCCGAACCCGCCGGCTGGGCCGCGTTCCTCGAAGCCCAGCAAGCCCCGCTTACCTGGGACTACGGCTTGCTGTGCACGGAGTCGCGGCCGTCGCGCAGCCCGTACCTGCTCACCGTCGTCAGCGACGGCGACGAGCTCGTCGCCGCGGTGCTCGCGATGGTCTGCCACCCCGGCGGCTCGAGCGAACCCGGCGCGGTCGGCGGTGTCGCGCGGTGGACGCCGCGCTGGCTGGAGGTCCAGCACGCCTGGCTGTCGTGCTACCCGGCGTGGCTGTTCGCCGAAGCGCTCGACGCCGCCGCGCGCCGCGAGATCCTGCGCCGGTTCGAACGCGCCGCCTGCCGGCGCACCGGGCCGGGCTGCCTCGGCGTGGTCTACCGCGCGGCCACCCCCGACACCGCCGGGCTGGTGGCCGGGCGCGGCCGGCTCGTCCGGGGGATCCAGCCGGCCCTGGTGCTGGAGAACACCTTCGGCGACCTCGACGACTGGCTCGCGTCACTGAGCCGCAACCGCCGCTCGAGCCTGCGCGGCCAGATCCGCAAGATCGCCGCCGACCCCGGGGTGGTCGTCCGCGAGGGCACCGCGCGCGACGACCTCGACCCCGAGGAGCTGGCGGCGATGCTGCGGGCGCACCGCGCGACCAAGGGGCCGGTGAAGTTCGACCAGCGCGGCCCGGTGACCGCCGAGTACCTCGGCGAGCTGGTCCGCCGCCCCGACGTCGTCACCACGACCTACCACGACGCCGAGGGCCGCCTGCTCGCCTTCACCGACCTGCTCGACCACCCGGTGATGCCCCTGCACCAGCACTGGGCCGCGCTGCCGCCCGACGGTGGCCGGCCGAAACACCTCTACTTCGACGTCGTCGTGCGGGGAGTGCGGCACATGATCGAGAACAACCGGAAGTTCCTGTCACTGGGCCGCGGGGTCACCGACCTCAAGGCCTCGCTGGGGTTCAGCCCGAGCCCGATGACCGGCGTGGTCGTGCCGAGGCCGGTGACGCGGTGGTGATCGACGTGCTCGACCCGCGCCACGACGCGGAACCGGCGTACTGGACGGCGTTGCGCGAGCGGGCCGGCCTGCGCGCGGACTGGAGCTGGGCGGTGCTCGCGACCCAGGCCTGGGCCGCGCGGACCCCGCAACCGGTGACGGTGCTGCGCGAGGGCGGTGAGCCGACCGGGGTGGTCAGCGCCGCGTGGGTCACCGGCCGGACGCGGCGGCACCGGTTCGCCGGCACCGGCCGGGGCCGGGTCGGCGGCCTCGACGTCCGCGGGCCCGGCTCGGGTTCGCAGCCGGGCTGGTGGTTCGCCGACGCGGGCGGCGACGGCGGCGTCACGCGGCTGCTCGAGGCGTACGTCCCGGCCATGCGGGCCGAGCTCGGCCGCGGCCTGCGCGGGCTGCTGGTGCGGCAGGTCGGCGAGCCGGGCGTCCCCGCCGTCGACGGCCGGTTCCGGCTGGTGCGCCGGACCGAGGACATCGCGGTGCTCGACGTCGCCGCGTTCGGCTCGCGCGACGACTGGATGAACTCCCTGGCCCGCAAGCGGAAGCAGAACCTGCGCAAGATCTTCCGGACCTTCGACGCCGACCCGTCGGTCGAGGTGCGGTTCGTGCCGGGGAAGGACGCCGACCCGGTCGCCGTCGCCGAGGTGCTGCGGCACAACGAGCGCAAGCACCACGACGTGCCGATCGTGCCGTTGCCGCACTTCACCGGCTACCTGGCGGCGCTGCTGCGGCAACCCGACGTCTCGGTGATCTCCTACCACGACACCCGGACCGGGCGGCTGATCGCGCTGGCGACGCTGCTCGACCACCCGGACCTGCCGATCGCCCGGCACTGGGGCGCCCTGCCGCCGTCGGACGGCGGCCGGCCGAACCTGTACTTCCACTTCTACGGCGAGGCGGTGCGCTGGGCGATCGCGAACGGGCGCGCGTCGGTGGTGTTCGGCAAGAAGATGACGGAGATGAAGGCGACCCTCGGCGCGCGGCTCGTCCCGCAGTTCGCGGCGGCCGTCCCGGTCTGGTGTTAGCTTCCCGCCATGCCCATGATCAGCGTTTCCCTGTTCCCCGGCCGCACGCCCGCCCAGAAGAGCGCGTTGGTCCGCGAACTGACCGACGCCTTCGTCCGCACGTGCGGCGGCAAGCCCGAAGGCGTCCAGGTGACGCTGGTGGAGATCGGCGCCGACCACTGGGCCACCGGCGGCGTCCTGCACTCCGAACGCTGAAGCCGCACTTTCACGTGAAAGTGCGGCCTTGGCCCCCGCACTTTCACGTGAAAGTGCGGGGGTTGGGGTCAGCGCAGGTTGAGGGCTCGCAGGGCGAAGTGGACCTCGATCGACGTCTGCTTGATCGTCTCCGCGATCACCAGCGAGCCGTGGCCCGCGTCGTAGCGGTAGAACTCGTGGTGCAGGTCGCGGCCGCCGAGCCGGTTCAGGTAGTTCTCGATCTGGCGGATCGGGCAGCGCGGGTCGTTGTCGCCGGCCAGCACGAGCACCGGCGCCGTGACGGCGTCGACGTAGGTGAGCGGCGAGCACTCCCGGTACACCGCCGGCACGTCCTCCGGCGAGCCGCCGAACAGCGCGCGGTCGAACGAGCGCAGCTGCTCCATCTCGTCTTCGTACGCGGCGACGTAGTCCGCCACCGGCACCCCGGCGACACCCGCCGCCCACCGCGCCGGCTGCGTGCCGAGCGCGAGCAGGGACAGGTAACCGCCCCAGGAAGCGCCGTTGACGACGCACTTGGCCGGGTCGCTGAGTCCACTTTGGACGGCCCAGTCGTGCACCGAAGCGACGTCTTCCAGCTCGGTCAGCCCCGGCCGGCCTTCGATGGCGTCGCGCCAGGCCGAGCCGTAGCCGGTCGAGCCGCGGTAGTTGACCTCGACCACGGCGAACCCGGCGTCGAGCCAGGTCGCGCGGTAGGCCGAGAAGCGGTCCTCGTCCGCCGCGTGCGGGCCGCCGTGCAGGGAGAACACCGTGGGCAGCGGGCCGTCGGCCGCGTTCGAAGGCCGCGAGACCAGCGCGTGGATCCGGCCGCCGACGCCTTCGACGAACGCGTCGGTCACCGGCTCGGACCCCGGCGCCCGGTCACCCGGCGGCTCCAGCAGGATCGCGTCGGCGCCGTCGGTGGTCCGCGAGCGCACGGCGCTGGGCTCGGCCGCGCTCGACCACGAGTATTCGACCGTGCCGTCCGGGCGGACGCCCGCGCCGCCGATCCGGCCGGCCGGGGTGTCCACAGAGGACAACTCGGCGGTGTCGAGGTCGTAGCGGTACAAGGAACTGCGGCCCTCGTGGAAGTGCACGACCAGCAGGGCGCGCGCGTCCGGGTACCAGCCCGCGACGACCTCGCCGGGCAGGTCCAGCTCGAGCTCGGTCTCGGTGTCCGCGCGGACGTCCCAGACGAGCAGTTCTTCGCGGCCGCGGCGTTCATGCAGGACGAGCAGCCGCTGGTCGCCGGGCAGCGGCGAGAACTCCAGCGCGGACAGGCCCTTGCCCTCGCCGTCCCACTTCTCGGCGACCACGCCGAAGCCGTCGGTGGCGAGCACCCGCAGCGCGGGGTGGCGCGAATCGCCGTGTTCGGAGTGCGAAATCGCGATCAGGCTCTCGTCGCGGGAGAGCGAGGAGATGCCGGCGTCGTCCGCGTGGCTGTAGAAGCGGTGCGTTTCGCCGTCGACCCGGGCGAACAGCTCGCTGCCGTCGTCGGTCGAGACGCCGACCGCGACGAGCTTCGCGCCGATCTCGAGCCCGGCCGGGTAGCCGTCGTGGACGTCCGGGACACCCTTCTCCGGCTTGCTGCCCTCGGTCGCGGCGAACGGCTCGCGCACCCACGAGCCGAACTCGTCGCCGTCGGTGTCGTCGAACCACCAGATCCACTCGCCGTCCGGGGACGGCGTCGCGTGCAGGGTGCCGTTGGGCCGGTCGGTGACGCGGCGGTGCTCGCCCGTCGCGCGGTTCCAGGCGTAGACCTCCCAGACGCCACTGGAATTGGACACGTAGATGTTGGCGTCGGGCGCGTCGCGGGCCCAGTCGGGCGTGGAGATGCGCGGCGCGTGGAAGCGGGCGCGCCAGCGGTTCTCGGCTTCGGCGTCGTCGAACAGCCGGTCCGGGACCACCGCGGGCGGATATTGGTTCGCTGACTGCGTGCTCACCCCTCGATCCTGCCACCTTCTGGCCGTACTGTGTGCGGGGTGCTGGAGGGTTACGCGCCGGGCTACGGGCGAGACGCGGTTTCGATGATGTCCGCGCGCACGGCTGCCGAGCGCGCGGCGTTCGCCCAGCCCCTGTTCGCCCCGGGCACGTGGGTGGTCGACCTCGGCTGCGGCCCGGGCTCGATCACGCTCGGCCTGGCGGCGGAGTCCCGCGTCACGGGGGTGGACCTCGACGCCGGTCAGGTCGAGCTCGCCCGGGCCGCCGCCCGCCGCGCCGGAAGGTCCACAGTGGACTACCTGGTGGCGTCGGCGTACGACCTGCCGTTCGCGGACGCGAGTGTGGACGTGGCTTTCTCGCACGCCTTGTTCGAGCACCTGGCCGCTCCGCTGGACGCACTCGCGGAACTGCGCCGCGTGCTTCGCCCCGGCGGTCGCCTGGCGCTGTCCACTTCGGACTGGAGCAAGGCTCGCCTGCGCCCGAAGACGGCGAACGTCGACGCGGCCCTGCGCGGGCACTACCTGCTGCGCCGCCAGGCGGGCGGCAACCCCTTCGCGGGCCGGGTGATCGCCGAGCAGTGCGCGTCGGCGGGGTTCACGGAGATCGTGTCGAGAGCCCGCTACCGCTCGGACATGAGCTACCGGGACCTGGCGAAGTACGTGGAGTCCCGGTTGGAAGCGGCGCTCGAGGGGGAGGGCCGCGACCGCGACCAGCTGGCGAGCGCGGCGCGTTCGGCGTCGGTGTGGACCCGCGGCGGGGACGGCGACTTCAGCCAGTGCTGGGTCGAAGTGACGGCGACCCGCTGAAACCAGAAGAGCCGGTGTCCGAAGACACCGGCTCTTACTCGTCGGGGTGGCGGGATTCGAACCCACGACCTCCTCGACCCGAACGAGGCACGCTACCAAGCTGCGCCACACCCCGAGGTACTGCTTAACGGGTCGTGGAGAAGTCTAGCGGACGGTGTTTCGGGCTTTCCGCGGGGCCAGCTTTCGGGGCTTGGCGGGCTCCGATCCACGCGGGACCAGCGTCAACAGGCTCGCTTCCGGCGGGCAGGCGAACCGGGCCGGCGCCCACGGCGACGTCCCCAGACCGGCCGAGACGTGCAGCCACATCTGCGCGCCCCACCGCGAAGCGCCCCGCGCGCGGCTGCGATCCAGGTCACAGTTGGTGACGATGGCGCCGTAACCCGGGAGCCGCAGCTGGCCGCCGTGGGTGTGCCCCGCCAGCACGAGGTCGTAACCGTCCGTGGCGAACGTGTCGAGGACCCGCGGCTCCGGCGAGTGCGTCACGCCGATGCGGACGGCGGCGGTGCGGTCGGCCGGGCCCGCGATGTCGGGGTAGCGGTCGCGGCGCAGGTGCGGGTCGTCGACGCCGGCCGCGAACACGGCCTGCCCGCCGACGTCGACGGTGCGGCGGACGTGCGTCAGGTCGGTCCAGCCGTGCTCGACGAAGGCCGCGCGCAGGTCGCGCCAGGGCAGCTGAACGCCGTGGATGCGCTTCTTCTTGCCCCGCGGCATCAGGTACCGGGCCGGGTTCTTCGGCTTGGGCGCGTAGTAGTCGTTGCTCCCGAAGACGAACACCCCCGGCCGGTCGAGCAGCGGGCCCAGCGCGCGCAGCACGGACGGCACGGCCGTCCGGTGCGACAGGTTGTCCCCGGTGTTGACGACGAGGTCGGGGTTCAGCTCGTCGAGCGCGGCGACCCAGCGCTGCTTGCTGCGGTGGCCCGGCAGCATGTGCAGGTCCGAGACGTGCAGGACGGTGAACGGCCGCGAGCCCGGCGCGAGCACCGGGAGTTCGGCGGTGCGCAGGGTCCAGTGGCGCCGTTCGATGCCGACGGCGTAACCGAGGGTCGCGACGCCGAGCGCCACCGTCCCCGCGGCGAGGCGCTTCGCGGTCGCCCCCGACGTGCTTGTGTTACTGAGCGTGCTCACGGGCTCCAGGATACGTGCTCAACGGTTGGATGAACTCGCCGCCGTTCTGGGGAACCTGCCGATTAGCATCTGCGTCGGCCCGTACAAGGGTGACCAGCCGGGGGGTTGGGGAGAACGATGGAGCAGTTCGGGCCGTACAAGATCGAAGGCCTGCTCGGCCGAGGGGGAATGGGCGAGGTCCACCGCGCCTACGACACCGCGCACGACCGCGTGGTCGCGCTGAAGCTGCTGTCCGGTCCGAACGCGGGCGACGAAGCCTTCCGCGCGCGGTTCCGGCGCGAGTCGCAGATCGTGGCGCGGCTGCGGGAGCCGCACGTCATCCCGATCCACGCCTACGGCGAGATCGACGGCCGCCTCTACCTCGACATGCGCCTGGTCGAAGGCAAGGACCTCAAGGAGCTGCTCGAGGACGGGCCGCTCACGCCCGAGCGGGCCGCCGGGATCGTCGAGCAGGTCGCGGGCGCGCTCGACGCCGCCCACGAAGACGGCTTGGTGCACCGGGACGTCAAGCCGTCCAACGTGCTCGTGACGAGCGCCGATTTCGTGTACCTCGTGGACTTCGGCATCGCGCGGTCGATGACCGCCGAGGGCACGTCGATCACCGGCACCGGCAACGTGATCGGCACGCTCGACTACATGGCGCCCGAACGCTTCGGCGACGCCCCGATCACCGGCCTGGTCGACGTCTACGCGCTCGCGTGCGTGTTCTTCGAGTGCGTCACCGGCCGCCGGCCGTTCTTGGGCGAGGGCGCGGCCGCGCAGATGGGCGCGCACCTGACCGCGCCGCCGCCGGTGCCGTCGCAGGTGCGGCCGGGCCTGCCGGCCGCGCTGGACGCCGTGGTGGCGCACGGGATGGCGAAGGAGCCGGCCGCCCGCTACCCGACGGCGAAGGCGTTCGCCGACGCCGTCCGCGCGGCGGTGACCGCGCCGGCGCCGCCGGCCCCGACGTGGCAGAAGACCCTGCCGGGCCCGGTCGGTCCGGTGGGCCCGATGGCCGTGCCGGGTCCGCCGACCCCGCCGCGGCCCACGCTGGCCGCGCCGCCGCCGACGTTCTCCGGCCCGCTGAACCCGCCGTCCGGGCCGGTCCCGATGGCCGCCCCGGTGACCGGGCCGTACGCCGGCCCGCCGACCGGTCCCCACCCGGGCCCGCCGACCGGCCCGCAGCCCGTCCGGTTCACCGGCCCGGCGGGCAAGGTCGGCCCGGCCGCGCCGCCGAAGTCCCAGCGGAACCGCTGGATCGCGTTGTGCGCCGCGCTGGCCGGCGTCGTCGTGGTCGCGCTGGTGATCACCTACGTCGTGACCAACGGCGACAAGGGGAACACGGCGGGGCCCGGCCCGATCACCCCGAAGACCGTCGTCTCGACGCCACCGCCCTCGCCCTCGCCGACGCCGGAGAAGAGCCCGGAGACCGCACCGTCCACTTCGGAATCGAAGAGCGCGCCCGACACGAAGCTGTTCGCCGCGCTCCCCGCGGTCTACAAGGGGTACACGTGCGTGCCCGCGGCGGCGCCGGCCGGCACGGCCGCGGCGGCGGAGTGCACGGACTCGAACGTCGGCGACGTCAAGATCGGCAACGTGGTGTTCCAGCAGCCGACCGGGGCGAAGTTCGTGCGCTTCCCGGACGCGGCGGCGATGGACGCGTTCTTCCAGGACATCGTGAAGACCCAGGGACTCACCCGCGACGACGCCCACGGCGCGTGCCGGCCGGACACGCACCCGAAGATCTGGGGCACGTACTACCGCGCGGAAGTCCCGAACCCGGTCCCCGGCGAGTTCCTGACCTGCTTCCTCGGCGACCCGGCGCAGCTGGTGTGGACGGAGAAGAAGACCCTCGTGGCGGGGATCCTGCTCTCCACCAAGGTGACGGACAACGACGAGCTGGACAAGCTCTACCAGTGGTGGAACACCGAGGTCCTGTCGGAGATGCCCGAGAACTGAAGAAGGCCCGCGGTTCCCCGCGGGCCCTCCTCGTCGTCCTGGCTACCGGCGACCGCCGCCCAGGTACTGCGGATCCGGTTGCGGGAGCTCCATCCTCGGCTGGCTGGCGTCCATGATGTTCTTCATCGCGCCGAACCAGGTGCGGGCCGGTGCCTTGCCGCCGAAGATGTTCCCGCCGCCGCCGCAGACCCGGACGTTGCCCGGCCCGGCGTCGCAGATGCCGCCCTGCCCGCCGCCGAACTTGAACGTCATCGCCGCGCCCGCCAGCTGCGGGGTGCCGCCGACGAACGCCGCCGAGACGTTGCCCTGCGTCGTGCCGGTCTTGCCGATGATCGGGCGGTCCCAGCCGACGTCGGCGGCGGCCTTGGCCGACGTGCCGCCCGGCTGGTCGTCCTTGCTCATGCCCACGGCGAGGGTGTTCGCCAAGCCCTCGGGCACGGCCTGTTCGCACGGCGCTTCCTTGACCGGCACCGGCTTGCCGTTGCGGTCGGTCACCCCGGCGATCGGGGTCGGCGGGCACCAGACCCCGCCGGAGAGGATCGTCGCGGCGACGTTGCCCATCTCCAGGCCGCTCACCGGGCTGAACCCGAGCGTGAACGCGCCGAAGCCCGGGCTGTTCCCGTTGGGACCGTAAGCCTCCGCCTGGCTCTGGCTCTTGCCCTTGACGTTCGGGTCTACCGGGCCGCCGCCGGTGTTGCTCGCCATCGTCTCGCGCAGGCCGAGCCGCTTCGCCATGTCGATGGCGGGGCCGGTGCTGCCGAGCTGGTCCTCCAGCGCCACGAACGTGGTGTTCGGGGACGTCGCCAGCGCCGTCTGGAGGGTCGCGTTGGCGCCCACCCGGCTGTAGTCGCCCGCGTTGCCGACGCAGTACCAGTAGGTGGCCGGTTTCCCGGTCGGCGTGGTGCTGCAGCCGCCCTTGCCGGTCGAGAACACGTGCGACGTGTAGGAGTCCGGCATGTCGACCGGCGAGTAGATCCCCGCGATGCCCTTGTCGAGGACGGCCGCCGACGTGAAGATCTTGAACGTCGACCCGGCGCCACCGGTGTTGTAGACGCCCGCGGGCAGCGCGTACGTCGTCTGGCCGGCGTCCTGGTCCTGGCCGTAGTCGCGGTTCGCGGCCAGCGCGACCACCTCGTGCCGGTTCTTGCCCGGTCTGATCAGCGACAGCGTGTTCGCGACGTACTTCTGGGTCTTGTCGACCTGCGCCTCGGCCGAGACCTTCGCCTCGTGGTTCGCGCGCTCGTCCAGCGTGCTCTTGATCGTGTAGCCGCCGGTGTAGAGCTGGTCCTTCGTCATCCCGGACTTGAGCAGGTAGTCCTCGACGTACTGGCAGAAGAAGCCGGACTCCGGGCCCGCGCCGATGCAGTTGGCCGGCGGCTTCGCCGGGAAGTCCGGTACGACGCCCAGCGGCTCGCCCTTGAAGCGGTCGGCGTCGGTCTTCGCCAGCTTCTTGTTCTCCACCATGCGGTCGAGGACGAGGTTGCGGCGCGCGGTCGCCTTGTCCGCGTGCTTCCACGGGTCGTTGTTGATCGGGTTGTTCACCAGCCCGGCCAGCAGCGCGGCCTGCGGCACGGTCAGCTTCTCCGGCGTGGTGTTGAAGTACGCGTGCGCGGCGGCGCCGATGCCGTAGATCTGCCGGGAGAACTCGACGATGTTGAGGTAGCCCGCGAGGATCTGCTGCTTGGACAGCTTCGTCTCGAGCTGGATCGCGATCCGCGCTTCCTTGAGCTTGCGGGCGATCGACTGCTCCTGGGCCTTCTTCTGGCCGACCGGGTCGTTCCGGTAGACGACGTTGATCAGGTAGTTCTTGGTGTACTGCTGGGTCAGCGTCGACGCGCCCTGCGTGTCCGCGCCGGTGGTGTTGCTGACGGCCGCGCGCAGGGTGCCCTGCCAGTCGACGCCGTGGTGGTCGTAGAACCGCTTGTCCTCGACCGAGACCAGGGCCCACTTCATGGCCTCGTTGATCTGGTCCGGCGTGATCGGCAGCCGGTACTGGTCGTAGAGGGTCGCGATCGGCTTGCCGGTGCTGTCGGTGACGGTCGTCACCAGCGGCGGCGGGATGTCGGCGAGGTCCGACGAAGTCTTCTCCACCGTCTCGCTGGCCTGGTTGGACATGACACCGGCGGCCCCCACGACCGGGAAGAGCATGCCGGCGACGAGCACCCCGGCGAGCAGGCAGAGGCCGATGAGCTTGAACAAACCGTCCGCTTTTCGCACGAGGGCCAGGCTACCCGGAACGACTCAGGCGACGGTGACGCCCTGTCTCCGCAAGTGTGAAATCAGTGACAAAACCGACCCCCTTCGGTGACTTCTGGTAACGGAAGGCATTCTAGGTCTCGACGGGGGGAACCGAGGGCCCCTACAGTCCGTCAACGTCTCACGAAGAAAAGCCGTCGGATGGATCAACGCGAGTGGGAGCTCGCCTGCTCCGTTCGGCGGCACCGGCACCGGGGAGGTGCCCGGGTAACCGACGTGAGCTGAGGGAGACACGCTCGCGGGGGCAAGGAGCGCAGTGCCTTTCCCCGCTGGTGCGTCGATCACCAGGGTAGGGAGCTGGGGGTATGGAAACCAACCAGTCGAGCTGGCGAATCAACGCGTCCTGCCGGGACGCCGATCCGGACGGCCTGTTCGTCCGGGGTGCCGAGCAGAACCGGGCCAAGGCCGTGTGCCTGGGCTGCCCGGTCCGCACGGAATGCCTCGCCGAAGCACTCGACGGCCGCATCAACTTCGGGGTCTGGGGTGGCATGACCGAACGGGAACGGCGGGCGTTGCTGCGCCGCCGCCCCGACGTGGAGAGCTGGGCCGAACTGCTGGAAGCGGCCAAGCGCAACGCACTGGAGCGGGTCGAAGTCGGCTGAGCAGGCCGTCACTTTCGTAGGGAAAGTTCCGTCTCGACCGCTCGAGCGCGCAACTTTCCCTATGAAAGTGACGCGTCAGCCGGCGAGCTTCACGCCGATGTCGCGCAGTCCCTCCAGGTCGTGCACGTCGCCGGCCAGCGCGGGCACCCTCGCCAGCGCCACCTCCGGGTGCGCCCGGGTGAACCGCGCCAGCAGCCGCTCTTCGCGCGCGGCCAGGGCGACGCGGTCCGCGTGCAGCCGCAGCACCGCCTCGGCCAACGGCGCGTTCTGCAGGTTCTCGGCCGCCGCCAGTGCCTCCGCGGCCGAGAGCGACGCCAGTACCGGGTGCGTGCGGTTCGCGATCAGGCCGGCCAGCGGCATCGACTCCGAGGACAGCCGCTCGACGAAGTAGGACGCCTCGCGCAGCGCGTCCGGCTCCGGGGCGGCCACCACCAGGAACGACGTACCCGACGAGCGCAGCAGCTCCGCCGTCTTGCGGGCGCGCTCGCGGAAGCCGCCGAACATGCTGTCGAACGCCTGCATGAACGCCGAAGCGTCGGTCAGCAGCTGGCCGCCGATGATCGTCGACACCGCTTTCGCGAACATCGAGAACCCGGCGTTGACGACCTTGCGCAGGCCCCAGCCGCCGGCCTTCGCCGGGCCGGTCAGCAGGCGGATCATCCGTCCGTCCAAAGCGGACGACAGCCGAGTCGGGGCGTCCAGGAAGTCCAGCGCGGAGCGGCTCGGCGGGGTGTCCACGATGATCAGGTCCCAGTCGCCGGTCGCCGCGAGCTGGCCCAGCTTCTCCATCGCCATGTACTCCTGCGTGCCGGAGAACGACGTGGAAATGGTCTGGTAGAAGGGGTTCTTCAGCAGCTGCTCGGCGCGTTCCGGGCCGGCGTGCACGCGCACCATGTCGTCGAACGTGCGGCGCATGTCGAGCATCATCGCCCACAGCTCGCCCTTGGGCTCGAAGCCGTCGACCTGCACCTGCTTCGGGTGGTTGCCGAGTTCGCGCAAGCCCAGCGCCTGGGCCAGCCGCCGCGCGGGGTCGATGGTCAGCACGACCGTCTGGCGGCCGCGCTCGGCCGCGCGCAGCGCCAGCGCCGCGGCCGTCGTGGTCTTGCCGACACCGCCCGAGCCGCAGCAGACGATCACACGGCTTTCCTGGTCGTCCAGCAACGCGTCGATGTCGACGGTGGTCACAACCGCACCCCCTGCTCGGTCAGGGCCTCGGCCAGCTCGTAGAGGGCCGCGACGTCGATGCCGTCGGTCAGGTCCGGCAGTTCGAGGGTGGGCAGGTCGGCCTCGGCGAGCTGCTCCCGCGCCCGCTGCTCGGCGGCGACCCGCACGGCGTGCTCGACGGTCTCGTCGACCAGCGCTTCCAGCGTCTCCTGCGGCAGCTTCAGCCCGGCCGACGCGAGCCCGTCGCGGACGCGCGAGGCGTCGACGCGGCCGTCCGCGGCGGCGGTCACCGAACGGGCCGGCAGCCGCGGCGGTCTGACCCGGTTGACCAGCACCGCGCCGGGGCGCAGGTCGGCGCCGTCCAGCTCGGCGACGGCCTCGACCGTCTCGCGGACCGGCATCTCCTCCAGCAGCGTGGCGAGGTGGATCACGGTCTCGCCGGAGTGCAGCAGCTTGACGACGCCGTCGGCCTGGCCGCGGATCGGGCCGGTCTTCGCCAGGTCGGTCAGTGCCTTGGTGACGTCGAGGAACTTGACGACCCGGCCGGTCGGCGGCGAGTCGACGACGACGGCGTCGTAGGTGTGCCGCCCGTCGGACTCGGTGCGTCCGACGCACTCCTTGACCTTCCCGGTGAGCAGGACGTCCCGCAGGCCCGGCGCGAGGGTGGTGGCGAACTCGATCGCGCCCATCCGCCGCAGCGTCCGGCCGGCGAAGCCCAGGTTGTAGAACATTTCGAAGTACTCGAGCAGCGCGGCTTCGACGTCGATGTGCAGCGCGCGCAGCTCGCCCCCGCCGGGGACGGACGCGATGCGCTGCTCGGCGTAGGGCAGCGGCTCGGTGTCGAAGAGCTGGGCGATGCCCTGGCGGCCTTCGACTTCGATGAGCAGCACGCGCCGGCCTTCGCGGGCGAGCGCGAGCCCGAGCGCGGCGGCGAGCGTCGTCTTGCCGGTCCCGCCCTTGCCGGTGACGAAGTGCAGCCGGGCGCGGGCAAGCTCGTCGGTCCAGCCGGCATGGGAAGTGGTCACTTCTTCACCCTAAATCAGCTCTCAGCTGGCCAGCAGCATGACGCTGACCGCAGCGGCGACCGCCGCGACCAGTGCCCAGGCCACGGCGCCGGGCAGCACCGTGAGGGTGAGCACGCCCACCACGAGCAGCAGGGTGAAGGTGATCACGCCGCCGACGGCCACCTGCCCCGAGCTCTGCGTCCGATCGCGCACCTTCGCCATCACGACGAGCACCAGGGGGAGTCCGGCCGCCGCGAGCAGCGCCGTCGCGATCACGCGCCAGGTATCCACGGGCCAACGCTAGCGACGTGAGATGAACCACACGACGGCGCGTCGCGCGCCGTTTTCCGGCGGCGGCACCCGGCGCCCTTGCCCGCTTGGCTACGCTCCCGACCTATGAGCGCCACCAAGTGGGAGTACGCGACCGTTCCTCTGCTGATCCACGCGACGAAGCAGATCCTCGACCAGTGGGGCGAGGACGGCTGGGAACTGGTCACCGTGCTGCCGAACCCGACGGGCGAGCAGCACGTCGCGTACCTCAAGCGTCCGAAGGGCTGATCCGTGAGCTGGAGCGAACGGCTGAAGGAACTCGGCATCGAGCTGCCCGGCGTGGCCGCTCCGCTGGCCGCCTACGTGCCCGCCGTCCAGAGCGGGAAGCACGTCTACACCTCGGGTCAGCTGCCCTTCGTCGACGGCGTGCTCGCCGCGACCGGCAAGGTCGGTGCGGAGATCAGCCCGGAAGAGGCGAAGGGGCACGCCCGCACGTCGGTGCTCAACGCGCTCGCGGCCGTGCACGCACTGGTCGGCATTGACAACGTCGCGCGGATCGTCAAGGTTGTCGGCTTCGTGGCTTCCGCGGAGGGCTTCACCGGCCAGCCCGCGGTCGTCAACGGCGCGTCCGAGCTGCTCGGCGAGGTCTTCGGCGACGCGGGCATCCACGCCCGCTCGGCCGTCGGCGTCGCGGAACTGCCCATCGGCTCGCCGGTGGAGGTCGAACTGATCGTGGAGGTGCAGTGATGGATCCGGACATCGAGCAGTCCACGCACGAACTGCTGCTCCGGCTGGCCGGGCGGCTGCCCGACCAGCTGCTGTGGCGGTTCCGCGACTGGCTCGGCGAGGGCGCCATGGGCACGCTCGCCCGGACCCTGCCGAGGTCTTTGCTTAAGCACAGGATCGATCTCGACCAGACGGAGTACCGGCTGCTCGTGGCCGGTCTCATCCCGCACGGCGCGGACTGGCACCAGGTCAGTTCGACGCTGGGGGTAGACGACGTCACCGAGAACCGGTACACATTCACGTCGAGTGCGCCCGAATGGGTTAACTCGGTCGACTCCGTGTCCGTGTTGATCCACGCAACGTTGCGGGGACGCCCGGACGTGGGGGAAGTGCGGCAGAGCTGGCGACACGTCGGTGTGGTCGGGCAGGGAACCGCCAAGCGCGTCCTGCTGATCACCGCACAGGCGGGGTTGCCGAGGCTGACCGGCGAGCTGCAGCGGGTGCTGCGCGTTCTGGGCGACGAAGAGCCCAGCGTCGAAGTCATCCCGCCGCGCTTCGACCTGCCGGGTTACCACCGGGCCGCGCTGGCCGACTCAGAGCTGGTCTGCGTGGGCGCGGTGACGGGAAGCCGGCTAGTAGCCGCATAACGCTCGCCCGCCAGCGAGCTGGGAGGGAGCAAGGCAATGGTGGAGGTCCACGACGGCCCGCCCATGGACGGGTTCTCGGTGCCCCTGCGCCTGCACAACCTGTTACTGGCCCTGGCGGGCCGGATCGACGACAGCGCACTCACCGAAGCACGGGAGCTGATCGCCCGTGCCCACATCGACGAGGCGGTCGAGCTGACCACCGGCACGCTCATCGCGGGCCGGATCCCGGTCAGCTCCGCCGAACAGCGGGAGCTCGCGCTGGTGCTCGAGATGAGCCGTTCGGACGCGACGCTGGCCAACGATCTGCTGGTCGACGAGGCCGAGCCGGTCAACGCGCACCGGTTCACCGGCGAGAACTCCCCGGAGTTCGGCATCGCCGA
Source organism: Amycolatopsis sp. NPDC049159 (assembly GCF_040648295.1). NCBI lineage: Bacteria > Bacillati > Actinomycetota > Actinomycetes > Pseudonocardiales > Pseudonocardiaceae > Amycolatopsis > Amycolatopsis sp. NPDC049159. The sequence goes on along the minus strand of NZ_JBEZDL010000017.1, from coordinate 181,308 downwards.
GGCGCTCGACCGGACGCTGCAGGTGCTGCCGGACGTCCGGTCGGTGCACGCGGTGTGGCGCAACACGCCGGCCGGCAGTGTGCCGGGCGCGCTGCCGCAGCGCGTGGTGCTGGTCGAGCTGGGACCGGACGGCAACCCGCCCGCCGTCGCGTTCCGCGTCGACACGGCGCTGCGCCGGGCCGGGATCCACTCGGTCGTCGAGGTCAGCGGTCCGGGGGTGGCGCACTCCGAGTACCACCAGGCCGCTTCGGCGGCCGCGTCGCCGGCCTGGGTGACGGGGGGCACGACGTCGAGCACGTCGTCCTTTCGGCCGGAGCCGGTCGTCAAGCCGCCGGCCCCGGTGAGCCCGGAGCCGGTCGCGGAGTCGGGCAGCAGGCACAGCATGCGCTCGAGCAGCCCCACGACGGCGCCGGTCGAGCCGGTCGCCCCGGTGGTGCCGATCGTGTCGCCGCCGCCACCGGCCCCGGAACCGCCCCGCAAGATCCGGGCCGAACGGTCCGAGACCCGCGCGGAGCGCACCGCCGACCTGACGCCGGCCGAAGTCGCGCAGTTGCGGCAGGCGCTGGCCGAAGACCCGGAGAAGGGCCGTGAGATCGCCGCGGGCAAGCCGTCGATGCACGAAGTCGTCGAGCTGCCGGCGCTGGACCTCGACGACCCGAGCCTGAGCGAGCGCGACCGGGCGCTGCTGCGCGAGCTGCACGCCGAGCTGGCCGAGCGCGAGCGGGCCGAGGCGGCGAAGATGCGGCTCAACGGCGCTTCCCGCTCCGGCGGCGACCAGCGCGGCTGGACCGCTCCCTAGGCTTTGCAGCACAAAGCCGCACTTTCACGTGAAAGTGCGGCTTTTGCTGTGTCCGGGATGCCACAACTGGGCGACGGAACGTCGGGTGGCGGAGGTATGTTGCCCGGGTGGAGCAGCCAAAGGAGTTCGTCTTCGACATCCCGGTCGGCGCCGGGGTAGCCACCCGCGCCAACTCGGACGGCCCGCCGGCGACGCCGAAGGACGCGGCCACCGTGATCCTGGTCCGGGACGGCGCCGACGGCGTCGAGGTCTTCCTGCAGCACCGGGTCAAGGGCATGCCGTTCGCGGGCGGGATGACCGTGTTCCCGGGCGGCGGGGTGGACCAGCGCGACGCCGACGCGTCGGTGGCCTGGGCCGGCCCGGCTCCGTCGTGGTGGGCCTCGCGCTTCGGCTGTGACGAAGCCCTCGCGCGGGCGCTGACCTGCGCGGCGGTGCGCGAGACGTTCGAGGAGTCCGGGGTGCTGCTCGCGGGCAGCTCGGAGACCGTGCTCACCGACGTCGTCCCGTACGCCGCCGCGCGCCAGGCGCTGGAGACGCGAGAGGTGTCGCTGGCCGGGTTCCTCGCCGACGCGGGCCTGACGCTGCGCGCGGACCTGCTGCGCCCCTGGGCGCACTGGATCACGCCGGAGCAGGAGCCGCGCCGCTACGACACCCGCTTCTACGTCGCGAAGCTGCCGGAGGGCCAGCAGGCCGACGGGGCGACGTCGGAGGCGTCGAGCTCCGGCTGGCAGCGTCCCGAGGAGGCGATCGCCGACGCGCGCGAAGGCCGCCGCATGCTGATGCCGCCGACGTGGCTGACGCTGAGCGAGCTCGCGCAGTTCGCGACCGCCGAAGACGTGCTGAACGCGCCGCGCGAGATCGTCCGGATCGCACCGACGCTCATCCGCGAGAAGGACCACGTCCGCGTCGTGCTGGAGAAGCGATGAGCGCCCCCGCGTACGGCGTGCTGCGCCAGGTCACCGCGACGGCTTCGGTGCTGCTGGAGAACAACCCGTCGTCGATGACGCTCGAAGGCACCAACAGCTGGGTACTGCGGGCGACGCCGGGCACCCCGGCCGTCGTCGTCGACCCGGGGTACCGCGACCTCGAGCACCTCGAGCTGCTGGCCGGCGTCGGCGTGGTGGAGCTGGTGCTCCTCACGCACTTCCACCCCGACCACGCCGAGGGCGCGCCGTGGTTCGCCGAGCGCGTCGGTGCGCCGGTGCGGGCGTTCGACCCTGCGCTGTGCGTCGGCGCGTCGTCCTTTGTGGACGGCGAAGTGATCTCGGCCGGCGGCCTCGACCTGCGTGTCCTGCACACCCCCGGGCACACCGGTGACTCGGTGTCGCTGGTGCTCGAGGGCCAGGTGCTGACCGGCGACACCATCCTCGGCCGCGGCACCACGGTGCTGCACGACCTCGGCGACTACCTGCGCTCGCTGCGGAAGCTCATCGAGCTGCCGGCGGGCACGACCGGGCTGCCCGGGCACGGCCCGGAGCTCCCCGATCTGCCGGCTACCGCGCGTGAGTACCTCGCGCACCGGGAACAGCGGCTCGACCAGGTGCGTTCGGCTCTTCGGACGCTGGGGGCGGACGCCACCCCGCGCCAGGTCGTCGAGGTCGTGTACGCCGACGTCGACCGGGCGCTGTGGGCGCCCGCCGAACTGAGCGTGCAGGCGCAGCTGGACTACTTGCGGTCGGAGGAACAGGGATGAGCAACGTCGAGGTCGAGTTCTACTGGCGCCCGGGGTGCGGGTTCTGCGCCGCGCTGGACCGGCCGATGTCGAAGAGCGGCTTCAACATCCGGAAGATCAACATCTGGGAGGACCCGTCCGCGGCCGCGCGCGTGCGCGAAGTCGCGAACGGGAACGAGACGGTCCCGACCGTCATCGTCGGGTCGACCGCCATGGTCAACCCGTCCTTCGCCGAGGTCGAGGCCGCCGTCAAGGCAGCTTCGGCGGGCTGATCGTGCTGGGCCGCTTTCCGTGCAGGAAGGCGGCCCACACTTCGCGCAACCCGGGTTCCGTTTCGAGACCCTCCGGGGCGCCTTCGAGCATCGGCGCGGCCCAGACGTCGTGGGTGCCGAAGAGGAACGGGATGTCGATGCAGTGGCAGGCACCGAACCGGTTGCCGGGCGCCTGCCAGTCGAAGCGGTAGGTGACGGCGTCGAGCTTCTCGATCAGCTTTTCGCTGGTGAAGAAGCTGTTGGCGGTCTCGATCGCTTCTCGCGGCGCATCGGGGACGAAGGCGCGTAGCTCTTCTCGCGTCCAGCTGATCAGCGCGGGCCCGCGTGGTGCGGCCTCGATGAGGTCGGCCGCGACGAGGTCGTCGTCGGCGACCAGCTGGAACGGCGGTTCGATCGAGCCCGGCTTCCCGGGTACCGCGAGCTGCGCGGCCAGCACCCGCTCGACCGGCGCGGTCCGGATGTCCTCGCCCGCCAACGCCTCGGCGAACCACCCGGCGGCCACCGCGGCTTCGTCCGTTGTGGACGGTCGCATCCCGAGCGGCGCACTCTGCAACGCGATCCGCTTGATCAGGCCGTGCGCGCGCGGCGACGACCACAGCGCGAGCGTCGACTGCGCACCCGCGGACTGCCCGCCGAGGCTGATTTCGGCCGGGTTCCCGCCGAACGCGGCGATGTTGGCCCGCACCCATCCGAGCGCGGCGAGCTGATCGGCGATCCCGAGGTTCGGCGGAATCCCTTCGGCGCACAGGAAGCCGAGCACGCCCAGGCGGTAGTTGAGCGTGACGACGACGGCGTCGGCCTCGCGCGCCAAGCGCGTGCCGGTGTACCAGACCTGACCGCCCGAACCGCTGGAGAACCCACCGCCGTGGATCCACACCAGCACCGGCCGGCTCCCGGCGGCCGACGGCGTGAAGACGTTGAGGGACAAGCAGTCCTCGCTCTGCGGCAGGGGCATCGGCCCGAGCGCGTGCTCCAGTCGCGACGGCGGCTGCGGCGCGGCGGGACCGGGTTCGAGCGCGTCCCTCACCTCGGTCCACGGCTTCGGCGGCATGGGTGCTTCGAAGCGTTTCGCGGTGGCGTAAGGGATTCCCTTGAACACGCCCTGCGCGCCGCGCACCGGTCCGGTGGTGGTTTCGACGATCATCGTGCCTCCTCGAAGTACAGCGCGGCGCCACCCGCGTCCTCGGCGCGGACGAAGAACCCGCCGGCCCGGGTGGTGGTCGGGACGTGCTCCTCGACCAGCTTCCGCGCTCTCGCCAGGTCGGCAACCGCGACGCCGTGGGCGGCGAAGAACGGGAGTTCTTTCGGGAGTTCGCCGGGCAAAACGGCGTCGAGGTCGCTGACGCCGACGATGTCGGCCAGCGGCCGGCCTTGCGTGATCACGGCGTACCTCCTCTCGAAGGCGGCGACTTCGTCGTCGGGTACGACCAGCAAGATCCCGGCGACCCCGCGGGCACCGTTGGGGTGGCCGAGGTAGCGCGGCTGGTGGACGTACTCCGGCGTCAGGTGCTCGGCGGTGTGCAGGATGCCTTCGGGCGTGCGATCCCGGCTGACGTGGACACTGCGGAAGCGCGCGGTGCGAGTGCCTTCGGGCAGTTCGACGTCCCGTTGCAGCTTCAGCACGCCCGAGTTCGAGAGCCCGGCTTCGCGCAGCCGGCGTTCGGCTTCCTCGGAGTCGTCGACGCCGAAGGAGCAGCCGTGCAGACCGTCGCCCCGCGCGTCCAGGATGGGCAGGACCCGCCACGGATCACCGGCGGTTTCGTCGACGATGCCGATCAGTTCGAGGAACGAGTCCCCGAAGTAGGCGCAGCGGTTCGCGGTGCAGCTCGGCACGAGTGCGCCGTCGCCGGGACGGGACGCGAAGTGCGGCGACGGGGGGCTCAGCGTGAAGCCGAGTTCTTCGTAGCGCCGCCAGGTTTCGGCGTACTTCCTGGTCAGGAAGACGGTGTGGTCGATGGTCATGCCCCCGAGCCTGGTCTCCGGCCGGCCTTTTCTCCGTTCGTCGAGTATTTGTGCCCGGAATCCGACACGAATTAGGCTCGGCTGGTGGAATCCGGCTTGCTCGACGAGCTCGACCGACGCTTGGCGCACGCGCTGCAGCTGGACGGCCGGGCGTCGTTCAGCACGATCGCGTCGGTGCTGGGCGTCTCGGACCAGACGGTGGCCCGCCGCTACCGGAAGCTGCGCTCGTCCGGGGTGCTGCGCGTGGTCGGCGTCCCGGAGGCGGCCCCGCTCGGCCAGGTCCACTGGCTGATCCGCCTGGGCTGCGTCCCGGACGCGGCCGCCCCGATCGCCGCGGCACTGGCCCGCCGCGACGACACCCAGTGGGTGAGCCTGATGTCCGGCGGCACGGAGATCGTGTGCTTCATCCGTGCCCCACTGCGCGAGCAGGCGGACGGCCTGCTGCTGGGTCAGCTGCCGAAGACACCCCGGGTGGTCTCGATGACGGCGTACCGCCTGCTGCGCCGTTTCGCCGGCGGCCCGGCGGGCTGGTCCGGCCGCTCGAGCGCGTTGTCCCCTTCGGAGGCGGCCGCGCTCCTTCCCCCTTCGACGCCGACGACCTACCGCCCAGAACCCGGCGACCCGGCCCTCCTGACCGTGTTGGCCCACGACGGCCGAGCCGACATGTCGACTTTGTCGGCGGCTTCGGGTCGTTCGGAGTCGACGGTCCGCCGTCGCCTGGAGGCCCTGCGCACGTCAGGCGCGCTGTACTTCGACGTCGAGGTGGACGCGGCCCTGCTGGGCTACCCCCTGACGGCAACCCTCTGGCTGACGGTGGCTCCCTCAGCTCTGGAGCCGGCAGGCCAGGCGCTGGCCTCCCACCCGCAGGTCGCCTTCGCGGCGGCCACAACGGGCCCGTCGAACCTGGTGGCGAACGTCGGCTGTCGCGACGACGCGGCCCTGTATTCGTACTTGGCCGACGACTTGGGCGGGTTGCCAGGGGTACGCCAGGTGGAGACGGCCCCGATGATCAGGACGCTGAAGCGCTTCGGCACGGTGCCGCCGGTGTAGCACCCGACCGCGTCCTGGCGACTCACTGCCTGTGAACGACGAGCGAGCGATCGACTTCGTGCTGAACGGCGAGCAGCACCGCTTGAGCCGTGCCCGGGTGCTGAGCGCGGCGGCGCGAGGTGGGCCGGAACCGATCCGCACGCACTGGGTCTCCGTCGGGGACCAGCGGTGGCCGCCGCGGCAGCTCTTCGAGCGCGCGCTGGGGGTGTCGCGGACGGAGTTCATCTCCCACACCGCGATCCGCCACTTCCGGCGGCTCGGTTTCCCGACCAGCCCGCTGCCCCAGGAGCCGGAGGTGCCGGTCGAGCCGGAACAGCCCGTCGAGCCGCCGGCGCCCAGGAGCGACCTCGGTGCCGCGGTCAAGTCGTTCATCGACCTGCACGAGTTCTTCGGCCAGGAGGACTTGTCCAGCCGCGTGGTGCGGTTGGAAGTCCTGCTGGAGGGTGCCGCCGCCGAGACCGTAGACGCGCGGGTGGCTCCCGAAGGCTTGACCGACGACCTGCTCCGGGGCGCGCTGCTGGTGCGCCGGCACGCCGGCCGGGTCAACGACCTCATCCACGCCGCCATGATCGTCCGCGCGCTGCCGTCGATCCTCGAACCCGGCGAGCGCATCGTCCGGCGTCCATCACTAGCCGCCGGAAACGACCCGAGTCGCAAGTTCGACCTCGAGACCGATCGCCGGGTGGCCGAGTTCAAGGCCGCCGAGTGGAAGGGCCGCGACGCGATGCGCAAGCGCACACTCGTGGCCGACCTCGTCGGCTTGGTTCTCGAACGCGGTGACCGCCGGGCCGAGCTCTACGTGCTCGGCAGCCTCCCGATCGACTTCCTGCGGAAGAGCAACTCGACCATGGAATGGGCCCTCGGCCGTTCGTCGCCCAACCTCCGAGAGGCCTACAAGCAGCGCTTCGGGAGCGCGGCCCTGACCGTCAGCCAGTTCACCGCCGGACCGGCCGCGGACGTCGTCCTCCGGGACCTGAATGAGATCATCGGCTGAGCATCGGCATCAGGTAGTACGTCAGTTCCACCTCCCCGGGTTCCGCCGCCCGCAGGATGCATGCCCGCATCCCCGGCTGGATGGACAGCACCACCCGCTCCCCGCCGAACGCCTGCAGTGCGTCGAGCAGGTAGCGCGCCTGGAACGACGGTGACGTCCGGCCGCCGGTGACGTCCGCCTTCAGGGTTTCCTCCGCCTCGCCCGTGTCCTGGCGAGCGCTCGCCAGGCGGACTTGGGCGTCGCCCACTTCCAGCGTGAGGACCCGCCGATCCTCCGCGTACACCCCCACGCGGCGGACGGCCGCCGCGAGCGCGTCCGCCGCCAACGTCACCGTTGTGTCCACCGCGCCCGACTGGATCGAGTCCTCGGACAGGAAGCCCGCGTCCAGGACCGCCGTGCCGACCAGGCCGCCCGGCCAGCTGACCCCGAACCGGCCCGGGCCGACGTGCAGGCCGACGCGGCCGCGGGCCTGGCGGGCCGCTTCCGACAGCAGGGCCGCCGGGACCAGGACGTCCAGCGCACCCGGGGACAGCAGTGGCAGGCGCGCCACCGCCATCCGGTAGCGGTCCGACGCCGTCAGTGTCAGCCGGTCGCCCGCCGACTGGAGGCGGACGCCCGTGAACAGCGGGAGCGGGTCGTCCTTCGCCGCCGTTCCCGCGACGACCCGCAACGCCGAGGCGAACGCCGCACCGTCCACTTCGGACACCTGGGCGGGCGGGCCGGCGGCCGCCTCGGTGTCCGGGAGGAGCGGGAGCGCGAAGCGGGCGTTGTCCAGCCGCAGGGCCAGGCGGCTGCCTTCGACGACCAAGCGCACCAGTTCGGCGTCGAGCACCTTGAGCGTCTCCACCAGCGGCGCGGCCGGGACGACGACCGAGCCGTCGGTGTGCGTGGCCGCCGGGCAGTCGAACCGGACGGTGAGATCCGGGTCGCTGCCGGCGACCGTCAGCCCCGCCGAACCGGCGCGCAGCCGCAGCCCGGCGCGCGCGGGCAGCAGCCGCGACGCGGCGGAGACGGCCGCCGAGAGGCGGTGGGCAGGAGCGGTGACGTCCATGCCCGCCAAGCTAGCGGCGACCACCGACAAAAACCGCAAACCCGCAGCTCAGGGGGCGTGAGTGAGAAACAGGGTTAGAACACGGTTTCCCACTCACGACCAGCCGCGGCAGACCTACTGACCGGCGCCGACCAGCGTGGGCGAGCCGACGGACGCCGGCGGTGAAGCCGGTCGCATCGTCCCGCGCAGCAGCCAGACCCCCACCGCGAGCACCAGCCCGGCCACGCTCGCTGCCAGGAACGCGGCGCCCGGGCCCGCGTGCTCGACCAGGTAGCCGCTCACCGACTGGCCGCCCGCCAACCCGAGCGTCACCGCCGTCAGCACCCAGCCGAACGCTTCGGCCGCGGTCCCGGCCGGGGCGACCAGCTCGATCGCCGCCGAGTGCGCCGTCGACTGCGGCGTGATCAGCGCGCCCGCGAGCAGCATCATCAGCGCCAGGCCCCACAGCGACGACGGCCACGCGAGCAGCGCCACCAGCGCGCCGAACCCGCCGAGCAGCGCCGGCAGCCGCAGGCCCAGCTGGCGCGGCCACGGCCGCAGGCTGTACGCGACGCCGAACGCGACCGAGCTCAGCGACCAAGCCGACAGCAGCAACCCCCCGAACGAGGGAGAACCGGCCTCGGTGGCCGACGCCGGCACGGCGACCTCGACGAACCCGATCACCACGCCGAAGCCGAGTGCGGCGAGCGCCAGCGTCCGCATGCCCGGGCTCGAGAGCGCGCCCAGCAGGGAGCCGGACGGACCCGAAGCCGGACCCCAGTCCCGGACCGCCGGGCTCAGCGCGAACAGCAGCGCGCCGGTGAACTGCAGCGCGACGCCCAGCACCAGCCCGGTCCCCGCCCACGGCGCCAGCACCAGCAGCCCGGCGACACCCGGGCCGAGGATGAAGAAGACCTCCATGCTGATCGCCTCGTAGGAGAACGCGGCGTTGCGCGCGCCACCCGGCGGGAGCAGCCGCGTCCACAGCGCCCGCGACGCCGACCCGACCATCGGTTCCGACAGCCCGGTGACCGCGCCCAGCGCGACGAGCACGGCCGTCGCCGCGTGCGACTCGATCGCCGTCACGAGCGCCGCCATCGAAAGCGCCGACAGCAGCGCGAAGACGAGCAGCGGCCGCGTGGGCCCGAACCGGTCGATCAGCCTGCCCTGCACCACGGCGCCGACCGACACCCCGACGAGTGAACCGGCCGAGACGAGCCCGGCGGCGGCGAAGGAGCCGGTCTCGCGCTGGACGTAGAGCAGGGCCGAGATGCCGATCATCGCGATCGGCAGGCGGGCGAGCACGGACGCGACGGCGGGCCGCCGGGCCGCGCGGGTCGTCAGCGCGGTGCGGTAGTCGGCGAGGGACGTGCGGCTTTCGTGGTTCGAGGCAGACTGGGACACGCGTGCCAGTATGCCGCAGAGTGGTACGTGAGTACCAGTTATTTGGCGGTCAGGTGCGTCACCGGCGACTGCAAGTGGATCATGACTGGTCTCGATCCGGTAACAGTCACGATATTCTCCGTGAACTCGTGCAACGAAACGGCCCAGGTGGCGTCCTTGAGAGTGAATGGCCTTGAATTCGTGGGTATGGGCCGTGATGGTTGAACAACAGCACAGAACCCAGCTCCCTCCGGCATATGGGTCGGGGCCTGGCCCGGAGGGCGGGGAGCGCGGATCGTCGGGGGATGGTCCGCGCGACAACGAAGAGCCGGTGCGCCACGTCGGGGGTGGCGCCCGGCTCTTTGTTTTGGGCAAGCACTGTGTTCCGGGTGCGAAGAAGGCCCCTCACCGAGGTGAGGGGCCTTCGCCGTGAAAAGACTCAGCGAGCGCGGCGGGCCAGGCGCTCCGGGTCCAGGATCAGCACGCTCTTGCCTTCGAGCCGCAGCCAGCCGCGGTGGGCGAAGTCGGCGAGGGCCTTGTTGACGGTCTCGCGCGAGGCGCCGACGTACTGGGCGATCTCTTCCTGCGTCAGGTCGTGCGTGACCCGCAGCAGGCCCGCCTCCTGGCTGCCGAACCGCTGCGCGAGCTGCAGCAGCGCGCGCGCCACGCGGCCCGGGACGTCGGTGAAGATCAGTTCCGCGACCATGTTGTTCGTCCGGCGCAGGCGGCGCGCGACCACGCGCAGCAGCTGCTCGGCGATCTCCGGGCGGGTCGAGATCCACTGGCGCAGGGCCGGGCGGTCCATGGTGACCGCGCGGACCTCGGTGACCGTGGTCGCGCTCGACGTCCGGGGGCCGGGGTCGAAGATGGACAGCTCGCCGAACATGTCGGACGGGCCGAAGATGCCCAGCAGGTTCTCGCGGCCGTCCGGGGACTTGCGGCCGATCTTCACCTTGCCGGACTGGATGATGTACAGCTTGTCGCCGGGTTCACCCTCGTTGAAGATGACATGGCCGCGGGGGAACTCCACGGATTCCAAGGTCTGGGCCAGCGCCTCCGCCGCTGCCGGCTCCACACCCTGGAAAATGCCCGCACGGGCCAGGGTTTCGTCCACCTCGGGTGCCTCCTCGTCGAGAAACGTTCACGCCCTCCCGTGGCTGGAAGAGCGTGACGCCGATCACTTGCGCGTCAGTCTAGGGCGTACTCCCGAGATCGCCCGCCGGACGCGCGGCCCGCCGAAACGATCTCGTTCGAACGTGGAGCCTAACTCCGCACGCGACGCGCGCGTAGCCTGGCTGCCCGTCCGCCCAGCCTACGCAGCCGGAACAGCTCGAGGGCCCGGCCGATGCCGTGGCCGTAGAGCGCCCTGACCTCGTTGGGCTGCGCCTGCTCGAGGAACTCTTCGACCTCGTTCTCCTGCACCGCGACGTGCTTGAGCCTGCTTTCGACGCGCTCCATGAAGAGCGCGAAGAACATGATCACGAGGGGGACCAGGATGACGAACCAGACAGTCATGACCGGACCCCGAAACACTCAGTGAAAAGCATCTACTCCAGATCCTCGCTCATGGCGGCCGGAAAACTGCGCCGAGGTGGTGCTCTGGCGTGTCGGTGTCCACCGGTGCACTGACCGGCCCGTCCGACGGCGCCCGTAGGCTATCGGGGTGCCTCCTGCCACCACGAACGCCCCCCGTGAGGGCGCTGGTGAAAGCCGATTGGCTCTGGTGAGACGCGCCAGGCGGATGAAGCGTTGCTTGGACGACGTGTATCCCGGCGCCCACTGTGAGCTCGACTTCACCACGCCGCTGGAACTGCTGGTCGCGGTCGTGCTGTCCGCGCAGACCACCGACGTCCGCGTGAACCTGGTCACGCCGGCGCTGTTCAAGCGCTACCGGACCGCCGCCGACTACGCGGGCGCCGACCGCACCGAGCTGGAGGAGTACCTCCGCAGCACCGGCTTCTACCGGGCCAAGGCGAACTCCGTGATGGGGCTCGGCGCGGCGCTGGTCGAGCGCTTCGACGGCGAGGTGCCCGCCAAGCTCGACGACCTCGTCACCCTGCCCGGCGTCGGCCGCAAGACCGCCAACGTCGTGCTCGGGAACGCCTTCGACGTCCCCGGCATCACCGTCGACACGCACTTCGGCCGGCTGGTCCGGCGCTGGGGCTGGACGGCGGAGGAGGACCCGGTCAAGGTCGAGCACGCGATCGGCGAGCTGATCCCCCGCAAGGAGTGGACGATGCTCTCGCACCGGGTGATCTTCCACGGCCGCCGCGTCTGCCACGCCAAGAAGCCCGCCTGCGGCGCCTGCCCGCTGGCCAGGGACTGCCCGTCGTACGGCACCGGCCCGACCGGGTTCGAGGAAGCCGCGAAGCTGGTCAAGGGTGTCGAAAAGGACCACATCCTCGCCCTGGCGGCGCCCCGGTGACGAGAGTCACCAAGTGGGCGCTGGCCGCCGCGGTGCTGGCCGTGGCGCTGATCGTCGCGCTGCTGCCGCGCGGGGGTGACGACCGCGCCGCGAAGCCGTCCGAGGACCTCGCGCCCGACCGGTCCGCGGCGGCGCTCCAGCCGTGTCCCGCGCCGGGCTCCGCGCCGCCGGTGAAGCAGCTCGAAGGCGTCAAGGCGGACTGCCTCGGCGACGGCGCGAGCATCGACGTCGGCCAGGCCCTCGCCGGCGCTCCGGTGCTGGTCAACGTGTGGGCGTCGTGGTGCCAGCCGTGCCGGACCGAGCTGCCCGTGCTCCAGGAGTACGCGAAGCAGCCGGGCGCCGTGCGCGTCCTCGGCGTCCAGGTGCAGAGCCCGGCGAAGGACGGCTTGAACCTCCTGGCCCGCCTGGGCGTGCACCTTCCGTCGGTGTTCGACGGGGACGGCGGCAGCGGCCCGGTCCGCGCCGCGCTCAAGGTGCCCTCGGCGCTCCCGGCGTCCTACCTGGTCACCGCCGGTGGCGAGGTCCGGTTCATCGCGAATCCCCGCACCTTCGGGAACACTGACCAGGTGCGCGCGGCAGTCGAGGGGGCATCGTGATCGGACCACTGGTCGAGCCGGAGTCGGTGCCCGAGTGGCTGCGGCCGCTGGTCAAGGTCAGCGGCGACGTCGACGCGAAGACGTTCACCCGGTTCAGCCCGCCCGAAGCCGCGTACACGCGCGCCGCGGCGGTCCTCGTCCTCTTCGGCGAGCGCGAAGCCGACGGCGAACCCGACGTCCTGCTCCAGCGCCGCGCCGACACGCTCGGCTCGCACGCGGGGCAGGTCTCGTTCCCCGGCGGCGGCGCCGAGGAGGGCGACGGCGGCCCGATCGGCACGGCGCTGCGCGAGGCCGAAGAGGAGACCGGGGTCGTCCCGGCCGGCGTCCGGCCGGTCGCGGTGCTGCCGGAGCTGTTCGTCCCGGTCTCCAGCTTCGCGGTGACGCCGGTGCTGGCGCACTGGGCGGAGCCGTCCCCGGTGCACGCGGTGGACCCGGCCGAGACGGCGTCCGTGGCCCGCGTCGCCATCGTCGACCTGGTCGACCCCGCGAACCGGTTCACGGTCAAGAAGGCCGGCGCGCCCTGGAAGGGGCCCGCCTTCGAGGTCAGCGGCCTGTTCGTGTGGGGGTTCACCGCCGGGTTGCTGTCGGTCCTCCTGAGCCTGGGAGGCTGGGAGCGCGAATGGGACCCGGGCGACGTCCGGGACCTCGACGAAGCGCTGGCCGCCTACCGCGCGCGGGTACTAAACGGGGAGTGACACGGTGAACTGGGTCGATGTGCTGGTGCTGCTGCTCGCGTTGCTGGCGGCGGTGTCCGGCGCGTACCAGGGCGTGCTCATCGCGCTGCCGTCGCTGGTCGGCGTCGTGCTCGGTGCGGTCGTCGGCATCAAGCTGGCGCCGGTGGTGGTCTCGTTCTTCGACGACCCGGTGTGGAAGGTCGCCTTCGCGGTCGCGACTGTCGTCTTCCTCGTCGCCTTCGGCGAGGCGATCGGCGTCTACGTCGGCCGCAAGCTCCGGCAGAAGATCCGGCCGGACAAGCTCTCCGGTGTCGACAAGACGCTCGGCGCGATCGTGCAGGCACTGGTCGTCTTCGTGGTGGCGTGGCTGATCGCGACGCCGCTGACGACCGTGTCCGGCCTGCCGGGGCTGGCGAAGGCGATCAACGGCTCGGTCGTGCTCGGCAAGGTCAACGACACCATGCCGGCCGCCGCCCAGGGCTTCCCGAGCCAGCTGCGCAAGCTGCTCGACGCGTCCGGCTTCCCGTCCATCATGGATCCGTTCGAGAAGGCGCCGACGGCGGACACCTCGCCGCCGGACCCCGCGCTGCAGAGCAGCGCCACCGTCCAGCAGCTGCACGGCAGCGTGGTCAAGATCCGCGGCAGCGCCAGCTCGTGCTCGCGGTCGCTCGAAGGCAGCGGGTTCGTGATCGCGCCGCAGCGGGTGATGACGAACGCCCACGTCGTGGCCGGCACCGACACCGTCGGCATCGAGACGACCCAGGGCGACTACCCGGCGCGCGTCGTCTACTTCGACCCCGAGGTCGACATCGCGGTGCTGGCCGTGCCGAGGCTGCGCGCCGAGCCGCTGCAGTTCGCCCCGGAGACGGCGCGGGCGAGCGACAGCGCGATCGTGCTCGGCTACCCGCTCGACGGCCCGTACCGGGCGACGCCCGCCCGCGTGCGCGGCCGGATCAACCTGCGCGGCCCGGACATCTACGAGGCCAACACCGTTCAGCGGGACGTCTTCACGGTCCGCGCGGAGATCCGCAGCGGCAACTCGGGCGGCCCGATGGTGACGCCGGACGGCAAGGTCATCGGCGTCGTCTTCGGCGCGGCGGTGGAGGACCCGGAAACGGGCTTCACGCTGACCGCCGAGCAGGTCCGCGCCGAGGTCGACGCGGCACCGTCGCAGACGTCGAACGTCTCGACCGGGTCCTGCGCCGCCTAACGGCCGTACCGCAGGGCGAGGCCGTCCAGGAGCGCCCGCATGCCCGACTCGAAGATGTCGTCGAGCACGACGTCGTACCCGGTCTCGCCGAGCTCGCGGAGCATCTTCGTGAACACCGGACGGCCGCTGGTCATGGTCCCCATCAGCGGCGCCTGGCGGTCCATCCACTGCTCCTCGGACAGCCCGGACGCGGCCAGCGCGTGCTGCTCGCGTTCGAGGTGGATCGCGAGGCCCTGGACGTGGGTGAAGAACAGCACGTGCAGGTCGCACAGCGTCGCCGCGTCGACGCCGAGCTCGGCCAGCGCCGCCAGCGCCCACTCACCGTGCATGCCGAGGTTGCGCAGCGGCAGCGGGCGGGTGAGCGGGGCCAGCTGGGCCAGCCACGGGTGCCGTCGGTAGAGCGACCAGAGCGTGCGGCCGCTCAGCGTCAGCCGCTCCCGCCAATCGCCCACCGGGTTCGCGGGGTAACCGCGTTCGCCGTAGGCGGCGTCGGCCATCAGCAGCACCAGCTCCTCCTTGCCGGTGACGTACCGGTACGGCGCCATGGCCGCGACGCCGAGGCGGGCCGCGATCCCACGCATCGAGAGCGCGGCCAGGCCTTCCGCGTCGGCGACGGCGATGGCGGTCCGCACGATCTGGTCCCGGGTCAGGGTCCGGTGGCCACCGGACCGGCGTTCCCGGCCTGCGACGACCGTGCCGGACCGCGGCTCCGCGCGCACCAGCCCTTCCTGACCCAGCAGGGCCAGCGCCTTGGCCGCGGTCGCCATCGCGACGCCGTGGTCGGTCGCGAGCCGCCGCGTCGAGGGCACCCGCGCGCCCGGCGGGAGCTCGCCGCGGGTGATCCGGCCGCGCAGTTCCTCGGCGATGGCCACGTACTTCACCGCTGCCTCCTGACCTAGTACAGCGGGCTGTCTGTGCTAGCACAGATTTGGCCTTGCACCTGCGTGAACCCCACTGTGAGACGCACAAGTGTACGACCCTGGAGGCACCATGCGGAACGTCCTGATCTCCGGCGCCGGCGTCGCCGGCGGCACCCTGGCCTGGTTCCTGGCCCGCGACGGCTGGGCGGTGACCGTCCTCGAGCGCGCACCCGGCCCGCGCACCGGCGGCCAGGCGATCGACGTGCGCGGTGTCGCGCTCGACGTCGTCGACGAGATGGGCCTCGGCGACCGGATGCGCGCGCTGCGCACCCGGATGCGGGGGATGACCGTGGTGGACGGGGAGGGCCGGGAGCTGTTCCGGTCCGAGGAGTTCACCTACAGCAGCGGACGGCTCGACAACGCCGACTTCGAGGTGCTGCGCGACGACGTCGTCACGATCCTGCAGGAGGCGGCCGACGTCGAGTACGTCTTCGGCGACTCGATCACGGCACTGACCGAGGAGGCGCACGGCGTGCGCGTCGAGTTCGAACACGGCGGCTTCCGGACGTTCGACATCGTCGTCGGCGCCGACGGCCTCCACTCGGCCGTGCGGCGGCTCGTCTTCGGGCCGGAGGAGCGGTTCGCCCGTCACCTCGGGCAGTACCTGGCGATCTTCCCGGCGCCCAACTTCCTCGGGCTCGAGGACTGGCAGGTCTGGTTCCGCCACGAGCACACCGGCGGCGTCGCGTACCCGGTGCGGGACAACACCGAGCTGCGCGTGACGCTCGGGTTCGGTTCGGAGCCGCTGCCCCGGCTGACCGTCCCGGAGCAGAAGCGGCTGATCGCCGAACGGCTCGGCGGCGTCGGCTGGGAGGTGCCGAAGCTGCTGGAAGCCATGGCCGGCGCCGACGTCTTCTACTTCGACGCGATGGCCCAGATCCACCTGGACCGCTGGTCGTCCGGGCGCGTGGTGCTCGTCGGGGACGCCGGCTACTGCGCGTCGGCGCTGTCCGGGCAGGGGACGAGCCTCGCGCTCGTCGGCGCGTACGTCCTTGCGCAGGAACTGGGCCGGGCCGGCCACGAGGAGGCGTTCGCGGCCTACGAGCGGCGGATGCGGCCGTTCGTCGCGCTCAACCAGGCGCTGGCGACGGAGAACCCGGAGGGCGGCCCTTCGGAGGAGTCGGTCGATCGCGCGAAGAACGCGATCAGTCTCGCTTGAGGAAGTCCACGAGTGCCGCCGACGTGCGGTCCGGGACTTCGAGGTGGGGGAAGTGCCCGACGCCCGGCCAGAGCTCCGGCTCGGCGTGCGGGCCCGCCCAGCGCACCGACGACGTCGCCGTCTCGGGGAGGATGCAGGTGTCGTCGGCGCCGTGCAGCTGCAACGTCGGCGCCGCGATCCGGGCGCCGACGGCGTCGGTGAACCGGCGGCCTTCGCCGCGGAACTGCGCCCGGAACGCCCACCGGTAGTACTCGAGCGCGCTGTGCGCGACGCCGGGCACGAGCATCGCCCGCCGGAACGCGCCCACGCTGTCGGCGAAGTCCGAAGTGGACCGCCAGTCCTGGCCGGCCCAGCCGCCGAAGAGGTCTTCGACGGCTTGGGCGTCGTCCTTCACGAGCCACTTCTCCGGTGCCACGGGGACCTGGAAGCGGAAGAGGTGCCCGGCCGCGCGTCCTTGGCCGCGCCACGGGCGGACCGACGAGCGCAACGCGAGCGGGTGGGCGGCGCCGATCGCCGTCACCGAGGACACCAGCCGCGGGTG
The DNA here is from genome assembly GCF_040648295.1 of Amycolatopsis sp. NPDC049159. Lineage (NCBI taxonomy): Bacteria > Bacillati > Actinomycetota > Actinomycetes > Pseudonocardiales > Pseudonocardiaceae > Amycolatopsis > Amycolatopsis sp. NPDC049159. The sequence continues at coordinate 164,621 of NZ_JBEZDL010000017.1, read as the reverse complement.
GAGCGCCGCGACCGTCCAGGCGAGCAGGCCGCCCCACGCGTGCCCGACGAGGTGCGCGCGGCGCGCCCCGAGCGACTTGATCAGCCCGCCGACGTCGCCGGCGAGCGTCCAGGCGTCGTAGCCGCGGGGTGGCTTGTCCGAGTCGCCGTAACCGCGGAGGTCGACGGCGACCGCGCGGAACCCGGCGTCGGCGAGCGCCCGCAGCTGGTGGTGCCAGGTCCACCAGAACTCGGCGAACCCGTGGAGCAGCACGACGACGGGCCCGTCGCCGAGCTCGGCGACGTGCAGCCGGATGCCGTTCGCGGAGACGTCGCGGTGGGCCCACGGGCCGTCGAGCCGGACACTCGACGGGTCGGGGGAAGCGGGCAACGCCTCAGTCGCGGGTGGTCGTCAAGTCGTCTTCGGGCGCGCGCTGCGGCTTGAGCGCGGCGGCGGTCTCCTTGACGCTGGCGATGGTCCGCTCGGGAGCCTTGAACTTCTTCACCTTGCGGTAACCGAGGAAACCGGCTCCGGCCGCGACCAGCACCATCAGGAAGAACACGATGCCGAACGCGATCCAGCGGTAGCGCACCCATTCGGCCAGGCCTTCGGCGGCGAAGAAGAACAGGAAGAACGTGCTGTACAGGAAGACCGTCAGCGCGATCAGGAAGTAGACGGCCCCCTTGAGGCCTTTCTTCACCTCGCCGACCAGTTCGGACTTCGCGAGCTCCATCTCGGCCCTGACCAGGGTCGAGATGTGCTGGGTCGCGTCGCCGACCAGCCGGCCGAGCGACTGGTCGCCGGGGACGTCGTTCGCGGAGGACAGCGGGAGGTAAGGCACGGCCCCCACGCCGTCGGGGCCGGTGCGTTCGTGCTTGGGGCTGCTCACCGGGTCATCGTGCCATGTGTCCCGAAACCGGGCGCGGCGGCGTCACAGTGTGTCGGAGATTCGCGCGTGCACTTTGCTACGGCGGAGTAGCAGCGCCGCCGCCAGCAGGGACGCCACGGCGGACGCGATCAGTACTGCCGCCTTGGCCAGCTCGCTCGTCTCCTCGGGCAACGCGAGCTCCGCGATCAGCAGGCTGACCGTGAACCCGACCCCGCCGAGCACGGACAACGCGGCCAGGTCGCGCCAGCTCATCCCGCGTGGCTTCTCCGCCGCGCCCAGCTTCACGGCGAGCACGCTGGCGCCCAGGATGCCGACGAACTTGCCGACGACCAGGCCGGCGAGGACGGCGAGCGGCAACGCCGTCGTGAACACCGCGCCCAGCGAGTCGCCGTTGACCGAGATGCCGGCCGCGAACAACGCGAACACCGGCACGGCCACCGCCGCCGACCACGGCTGGAGCCGGTGCTCGAGCCGCAGTGCCGGCGCCTCGGCCTCGCCTTCGTCGGCGCGGACGCGGGTGAGCAGGCCGAGCGCGACGCCGGCGATCGTCGCGTGGATGCCCGCCGAGTGCACCGCGACCCAGGTGAGCAGCGCCAGCGGCACGTAGATCCACGGTGTCCGGACCCGCTTGTGCTGCAGGAACGCGTACAGCGCGAGCGCCACGACGGCGACGGCCATGGCGACCAGGTCGAAGCCGGTCGTGAACAGCAGGGCGATGACGAGGATCGCGCCGAGGTCGTCCACCACGGCCAGCGACAGCAGGAAGACCCGCGCGCTCGAGGGCAGGTTCGACGCCGTCAGCGCGAGCACGCCGAGCGCGAACGCGATGTCCGTGGCCACCGGGATGGCCCAGGCGCGCTCGATGCCCGGCGTCCCCCAGCCGACGGCCAGCGCGACGAGCGCGGGCACGACCATGCCACCGATCGCGGCCACGACCGGCAGGATCGCCTGCTTGAACCGGGACAGCTCGCCGATGACGAGCTCGCGCTTGAGCTCCAGCCCGGCGACGAAGAAGAACAGGGCGAGGAAGCCGTCCTTGGCCCAGTCCCCGAGCGTCAGGTTCAGGTGCAGGAACTCCGGGCCGATCCGGAACTCGCGCAGGGCGTGGTAGCTGTCCCGCAGCGGCGAGTTGGCCCAGAGCAGGGCGACCGCGGTCGCGCCGAGCAGGATCAGGCCGCCGGTCGTCTCGGTGCGCAGGTAGCGGGCGAAGTCACTGAGCGGGCGGGTCATCGGGGCGGCTCCTGGGGTCGCTGATCACTGTTGCCGACCAGACTTCCCGGCGCACCTTTGACGGTATTTTAATACTCTTTGTCACGGATCGTTATGGCCACCGCCACACGGGGTGGCGGTGGTGGGTCACACGGTGTCCTCATAGCATGCCAAGCGACAACGAAGTCCGAGACAAAGGAAGACAGAGTTGTGAGCACCTCCACCGAGGTCCAGCAGGACACGAGGTTCTTCGGGCACCCACGAGGACTGGCGAACCTCTTCGGCGTCGAGATGTGGGAGCGCTTCTCCTTCTACGGGATGCTCGGCATCCTCCCCATCTACCTCTACTACCAGGCCGACCAGGGCGGTCTCGGCCTGGCGCAGGAGTCCGCGCTCGGCATCGTCGGCGCGTACGGCGGCCTGGTCTACCTGTCGGCGGTCGTCGGCGCGTGGGTGGCCGACCGGCTGCTCGGCTCCGAACGGACGTTGTTCTACAGCGCCGTCCTGATCATGGTCGGCCACATCAGCCTGGCGCTGCTGCCGGGCCTGACCGGGATCGGCGTCGGCCTGGTGTGCGTCGCGATCGGCAGCGGTGGGCTGAAGTCCAACGCGACGGCGATCGTCGGCACGCTCTACGCCGAAGGCGACGAGCGACGCGACGCCGGCTTCACGATCTTCTACATGGGCGTCAACCTCGGCGCCTTCGTCGGCCCGCTGCTGACCGGGCTCGCGCAGACCGCGGTCGGCTTCCACCTCGGCTTCGGCCTGGCCGCGATCGGCATGGCGCTGGGCCTGATCCAGTACACGCTCGGCCGCAAGAACCTCGGCGACAAGGCCAAGGAAGTGCCGAACCCGCTGCCGTCGTCACAGCGCCTGCTGGCGATCGCGGCCGCGGTGCTGCTGGTCGCCGCCATCGTCGTGCTGGTGACGACCGGCGTGGTCAACCCGGGCAACCTCGCCGACGTCGTCGTGTGGGTGGTCGCCGTGATCTCGGTGATCTACTTCCTCGTCATCCTGACCAGCCGCAAGATCAGCGGCGTCGAGCGCAGCCGGGTGTTCTCGTTCATCCCGATGTTCATCGCCAGCGCCGCGTTCTTCTCGCTGTACCAGCAGCAGTTCACGGTCGTCGCGGCCTACACCGACCAGCGGCTGAACCGGAGCCTGTTCGGCTGGGAGATGCCGGTGTCCTGGGTCAACTCGATCAACCCGGTGTTCATCATCGTGTTCGCGCCGATCCTCGCGGCGCTGTGGACGAAGCTCGGCGACCGGCAGCCGTCGACGCCGATGAAGTTCGTCATCGGCACGGTGCTGATGGGGTGCGCGTTCCTGCTGTTCCTGCCGATGGTGGGCAGCGGCAAGAACGCCAGCCCGCTGCTGGCCATGGTCGGCATCCTGTTCGTCTTCACGATCGCCGAGCTGTGCCTGTCACCGGTCGGGCTGTCGCTGTCGACGAAGCTGGCGCCGGAAGCGTTCCGGACGCAGATGGTCGCGCTGAACTTCCTGTCGATCTCCCTGGGCACGGCGATGTCCGGCAAGCTCGCCGAGTACTACACGGTCGACGACGAAGCGCCGTACTTCAGCACGGTCGGCGGCGTCGCGATCGGGGTCGGCGTGCTGCTGTTCCTGGCCATCCCCTTCATCCGCAAGCTGATGAAGGGCGTCCACTAGCTAGCCGACGGTGACCCCGAAGAGCACCCCGACGAAGTAGGTGACGACCATGGTGAGGGCGCCGACCCCGACGTTGCGCAGGATCGCGCGCCCCACCTTGGCGTCCCCGAGCCGCGCGCTGAGCCACCCGGTCAGCGTGAGGCCGACGACGACCGCGGCCGCGCACGCCCACACCCGCAGCGAGACGCCGGCCCAGGCGATGGAGAGGATCGGCAGCAGCGCGCCGACCGAGAACGCGATGAGCGAGGCCCACGCGGCCTGCCACGGACTGGTCAGGTTGTCGGGGTCGATGCCGAGCTCGGCCTCCGCGTGCGCCTGCAGCGCGTCCTTTTCGGTCAGCTCCCGCGCGACGCGGCTCGCGAGCTCCGGCGAAAGCCCCTTGTTCTCGTAGATCCCGGCGAGCTCGCGCTCCTCGGCCTCCGGCATCGTCTTGAGCTCTTGCTTTTCGAGCCGGAGCAAGGCCTGTTCGGTGTCGCGCTGGGTGCTCACGGAGACGTATTCCCCGCCGGCCATGGAAAAGGCCCCGGCGACGAGCCCGGCGATTCCGGCGGTGAGGATCGTCGTGCTTTCCGTGGTCGCCCCCGCGACCCCGACGACGATCCCGGCGACGGACACGATCCCGTCGTTCGCCCCGAGAACCCCGGCCCGCAGCCAGTTCAGCTTCCCGCCCACGCCCTGGTGCGGTTCGTGGGCGTGCCCCACGGCGTCGCCGTCGATCGTTTCGGTCACCGGACAAGTGAAACACGAACGGGGAATCGTGGCGAGACTTGTTCTTTTTGTCAGGTACGCCTTATTAACGCGTGCCTTGCCTAAGTCGGTCCTGTGTGGACTCTCAGCGATCCTGGGTCATCATGGTCGGATGGACGAGCAGGTTTGGCAGCCGCTGCGCACGGTGGAGGGCCTCCCGATCACCGGCGGCGAAGGCCGGTTCCGGCTGCTGGAGACGGCACCGGGCGGCCTGGCGTACTTGATCCACTACCCGGCGGGCGTGGCTTCGCCCCCGCACGCGCACGACCACGACTCGATCGTGTACGTCCTGTCGGGCCGCCTGCGCGGCGAGGTGGACGGCGTGGAGTCGGAGCTGGAACCAGGCGATTCGGCGGTGCACCCCCGCGGAGTCGTCCACCACGTGGAAGCGCTGACGGATGCGATGTGGGTGGAGTTCAAGTCCCCGCTGCCGGAGCGGCCGCCGATCGCCTGACCCGGGCATGCTGGACCTCGTGATCGACGAGTTTGCGAAGCAGTACCTGCACAGTGACCTGCGAGAGATCCGCGAGGCGATGCTGGGGAAGCTCGACGGGCTTTCCGAGTACGACGTCCGCCGTCCCCTGACCACGACCGGGACGAACCTCCTCGGCCTGGTCAAGCACCTGTCGGTGACGGAGGCCCGGTACTTCGGCGAGGTTTTCGACCGGCCGTCCCCCGAGCCCGTCCCCCGGTGGGACGACCTCGGCCGGCGCGGGACCGACATGTGGGCGACCGAGCACGAGACGCGCGAGGAGATCACCGGCCGCTACCGGCGCGCCTGGGCGCACTCCGACGCGACCATCACCGCGCTCGCCATCGACTCGCCCGGCCACGTGCCGTGGTGGCCGCGTCCGGACGTGCTGCTGTTCACCATCCTGGTCCACGTGCTCACCGAGACCAGCCGGCACGCCGGGCACGCCGACATCCTGCGGGAACAGCTGGACGGCGAGGTCGAGGTGGCGGGGCGGGACGCGGCCTTCTGGGACCACCGGCGAGCGGAGGTCGAACGGGCGGCCCGGGCCGCGGCCGGATAGCGGAAACGCCCGGCCCCGCGCGAAGCGGACCCGGGCGTCTCCTGGAAAAAAGCTCAGGCGTCCAGCTCGGCGAGGGCCTGCTTGGCCTTCTCGAGCTCGGCCTCCAGCGCCGCGACCTTCGCCGCCTGCGCCTCACGGGCCTGGTTGATCACCTCGTCGATCGGGCCGGACAGTTCGCTGTGCAGCTCCTTCGCCGCACGCGAGACCGCCGCCGCCGGGATCTCGAGGCCCTTCGCGACCCACTTGGAGCCGTTCTTCAGCTCGGCCTGCCACTCGCCGTCGGCGGTGCCGGTGACCGTCAGGATCAGTTCGACCGTGCGGGTCTTCTTCGCCGTCGACGCCGTCGCCGCGCCCTTGGGGCGGCCGCGCTTGGGCTTGGGGGCCTCTTCCTCGGCCGGCTCGGGCGAGCCTTCCGAAGCGGAGGGGGACGCGGACTCGGTGACGGTCGCCTCGTCGGTGGCAACGGCCGGCGCCTCGGTGGTGGCCGAAGCCGTTTCCTCGTCGTGCGTCAGGACATCCACGGTCATCGTCGTGTCGTCTCCTTGCCCGGGAAGTGGGTGTGGTTCGCGGCACAGTGTAGAACATGCGTTCGACGCGCGCCGCTCGGGGGTTCCATGACAGAGCCCTCCCGGCGCGAAGCCGGAAGGGCTCTGACGGGGAGAACGCTAGCTCACTCCTCGGACTTGCCCGACTTCAGGCCCGACGAGATCAGGTCCATCACCGACGAGTCGGCCAGCGTGGTGACGTCGCCGACCTGCCGGTTCTCCGCGACGTCGCGCAGGAGCCGGCGCATGATCTTGCCCGAGCGCGTCTTCGGCAGCTCCGGCACGACCATGATCTGCCGCGGCTTCGCGATCGGCCCGATCTCCTTCGCGACGTGGTTGCGCAGCGCCTGGATGGCCTCCTCGCCGCCGTCGACCGCGTTGCCGCGCAGGATCACGAACGCCACGATGCCCTGGCCCGTCGTCGGGTCGGTCGCGCCGACGACCGCGGCCTCGGCCACCGTCGGGTGCGAAACCAGCGCCGACTCGACCTCGGTCGTCGAGATGCGGTGGCCGGACACGTTCATCACGTCGTCGACGCGGCCCAGCAGCCAGACGTCACCGTCGTTGTCGTACTTCGCGCCGTCGCCGGCGAAGTAGAAGCCCTGGTCCTTGAAGCGCGACCAGTACGTGTCGCGGAAGCGCTCCTCGTCGCCCCAGACCCCGCGCAGCATCGACGGCCACGGCTTGTCGAGCACCAGGTACCCGCCGCCGCCGGGCCCGACCTCGGTGCCGGTGTCGTCGACGACCTTCGCGGAGATGCCCGGCAGCGCCTTCTGCGCCGAACCCGGCTTGGTGGACGTGACGCCCGGCAGCGGCGAGATCATGATCGCGCCGGTCTCGGTCTGCCACCACGTGTCGACGATCGGCGCCTTGCCCGCGCCGATGTTCTCGCGGTACCAGATCCACGCCTCGGGGTTGATCGGCTCGCCGACCGAACCCAGCACGCGCAGCGACGAGAGGTCGTACTTCTCCGGGATTTCCGCGCCCCACTTCATGAAGGTGCGGATCAGCGTCGGCGCCGTGTAGTAGAGGGAGACCTTGTACTTCTGGACGATCTCCCAGTGCCGCCCCTCGTGCGGGGTGTTCGGCGTGCCTTCGTAGACGACCTGCGTGACGCGGTTCGCCAGCGGGCCGTAGACGATGTAGCTGTGGCCGGTGATCCAGCCGATGTCGGCGGTGCACCAGTAGACGTCCTCGCCGGCCTTGTGGTCGAAGACGTTGTGGTGCGTGTACGCCGTCTGCGTCAGGTAGCCACCCGACGTGTGGAGAATGCCCTTCGGCTTCCCGGTCGTCCCGGACGTGTAGAGGATGAACAGCGGGTGCTCGCTGTCGAACGCCTCGGGAGTGTGCTCTTCGGACTGTCCGTCGACGAGCTCGTGCCACCACAGGTCGCGGCCGTCGGTCCACGGGACGTCGCCCTCGAGCTTCTCGCCGGTGCGCTTCACGACGATGACCTTCTCGACGGTTTCGGCGCCTTCGAGCGCTTCGTCGACATTGGCCTTCATCGGCGCGGCCTTGCCGCGGCGGAACTGGCCGTCGGAGGTGATCACGACCTTCGCGGCGGCGTCGTCGACGCGGGCCCGCAGCGCCGTCGGCGAGAAGCCGCCGAAGACGACGTTGTGCAGCGCGCCGATCCGCGCGCACGCGAGCATCGCGAAGATGGCCTCGGGGACCATCTGCAGCTGGATCGCCACGACGTCGCCCGCGTTCACGCCCAGCGACGCGAGTGCGTTGGCGGCCTTGGAAACCTCGGTCTTCAGCTCGGCATAGGTGATGTCCCGGGTGTCACCCGGCTCGCCGACCCAGTGGATCGCGACCTGGTCGCCGTGGCCGGACTCGACGTGCCGGTCGACGCAGTTGTAGGCGACGTTCAGCTTGCCGCCGACGAACCACTTCGCGAACGGCGCATTGGTCCAGTCCAGTACCGTGGTCCACTTCGTGTCCCACGTGAGCCGCTCGGCCTGCTTGGCCCAGAACGCTTCGCGATCGGCGTCGGCCTCGGCGTAGAGGTCGGCCTTCGCGTTGGCCTGGCCAGCGAATTCGTCGCTGGGCGGGAAGGTGCGGCTCTCGGTGAGCAGGTTGTCCAGTGCTGGGGACTGCTCGGTCATGGTTGCAAGGCCTCCTGTAGTGCGCCGAAACGACGGCTAGCGGCACGCTAGCGACGTTAGTCCGCCTTGTAAAAGGTTGCACCCACGTTGCCCCGCCGTTTCACCGAGGCAGGCGAGCCGCGGTGACTAAGCGTTCGTTCAGCCGGGCCTTGGCGGCCGGCCATTCCGGCGCCACCATCGAATAGGTGACGGTGTCGCGCGACGAGCCGTCCGGCCGGATCCGGTGCGCCCGCAGGATGCCTTCGCGAAGCGCGCCGAGCCGTTCGATGGCGCGTTGCGAGCGCAGGTTCCGGATGTCGGTCTCCCAGGAGACCCGTTGCGCGTCAAGGGTTTCGAACGCGTGCTGGAGCAGCAGCAGCTTCGACTCGGTGTTCAGCCCGGTGCGCTGCCAGTCCGCGCCGATCCACGTGTGCCCGATCGAGAGGATCCGGTGCTGCTCGACGACCTGGTAGTACGACGTCGTCCCGGCGACCCGGCCGGAGGTGACGTCGATCTGCGCGAAGGCCCGCCGCGCGGGGTCGGCGAGGGCCTGCTCGACCATCCGCTGGGCCGCCGGAAGATCCCCCGGCTGACGGATGCTCAGCCAGGCCCAGATGCCCGGGTCGGTGCCCGCTTCGAGGAGGCCCTCGGCGTGCCCGTGCGTCAGCGGCTCCAGGCGGACGTGCTCGCCGGCCAGCGTCGGTTGCGTGTTCCAGTCGCTCACGTGATCACCGTAAGGCCGGTAATGGCTGTCTCGGATAGCCAATTTTCAAGCATCTTCACAGGCCACTTCGGCGTTGCCTATGCTCGGCTGACCACGACGAAGGGCGAGATCGATGGCCGAAGAGCGCGAAGAGCTGAGCTGGGAGCTGTTCGGCACCGCGAGCCGTGAACTGGCTCACACCATCGCCGACGACGGCTTCGCGCCGGACCTCATCCTCTCCATCGCCCGCGGCGGCCTCTTCGTCGCCGGCGCGCTCGGTTACGCGCTCGACGTGAAGAACCTGCACGTGATGAACGTCGAGTTCTACACCGGCGTCGACCAGCGCCTCGACCTGCCGGTGATGCTGCCGCCGGTGCCCAACGTCGTCGACCTGACGAGCAAGAAGGTGCTGATCGCCGACGACGTCGCCGACACCGGCGCCACCCTCAAGCTCGTCCGCGACTACTGCCTCGACCACGTCGCCGAGGTGCGCTCGGCCGTCGTCTACGAGAAACCGCACTCGACGGTGAAGTGCGAGTACGTCTGGCGGCACACCGACCGCTGGATCAACTTCCCGTGGTCGGTGCTGCCGCCCGTGGTCTCCCGAGAAGGCCAGGTGCTCGATGCCTGATCCGCTCAAGCCCCTCCTCGACCTCGAAGGCGTCGCCGCGGCGGCGAAGTCCGCGCAGGACGCCGTCTTCAAGGTGCACCGCCTGCCCGCCAACCTCCGCGGCGGCGCGGCGACGGCGGCCGAAGCGTCGGTGCGCGCCGCGCGTGCGTCCGCCGGCATCGAGGGCGCGAACCCGGAACTACCTCTTGACGGCGCGGTGGCGGACCCGGTCCTCGCCGGCGCGCTGCGCGTCGCCGAGACGTTGGAGACGCTCCTCCCGACGTGGCGCCGCGCGCCGCTGCAAGCGTTGGCCCGCCTGCACGTCCTCGCCGCGGCGGACCTCGTCGACGACCTGGACGCGTTGGGGCGCCCGCATTCCGGCGGCGGCCGGCTCGAGCTGCTGGCCCAGCTGGTGACCGGCGCGACGTCGGTCCCGGGCCCGGTGCTGACGGCGGTCGTGCACGGGGAACTGCTGGCGCTCAAGCCGTTCGGCAGCGCGGACGGCGTCGTCGCGCGGGCGGCCGCCCGGCTGACGATGGTCGCGACCGGTCTGGACCCGAAGGCGCTGAGCGTCCCCGAAGTGGCGTTCTTCCGGCGGGTCCCGCGCTACCTCGAAACCGCGGAAGGTTTCGCGAGCGGGAAACCCGAAGCGGTGCGCGAGTGGCTGCTCTTCTGCTGCGAAGCGTTCGAAGCGGGTGCGCGCGAAGCGAAGAGCATTTCGGACGCGGCTTCTTAAGTGGTCAGTTTCGCCGCCCACTTCTCTTCGATCCGCCCGAACCGCCACACCGCGAGCGCGACGACCCACGTCAGCACGAACAGCCCGACGATCCCGAACCCGACGTAGTCCAGGTCCACCGACGCGATCGCGGCCAGCGGTCCCGAGGTGATGTCCAGCTTCTCGGCGAGGATCGACACGAGCTCGATCGTGCCGATGACGAACGCGACGGCGACCGACAACGTCGTCACCGTGATGTTGTAGAAGATCTTGCGCACCGGCTTCGCGAACGCCCAGCCGTAGGCGAAGTTCATGAAGCAGCCGTCCACGGTGTCGAAGAGGCTCATCCCGGCGGCGAACAGGATCGGCAGCACGAGGATCGCGTACCAGGGGAGGGCGAACGTGGCGGCGCCGGCGGCGAGCACCAGCAGGCCGATCTCGGTCGCGGTGTCGAAGCCCAGGCCGAACAGCAGGCCGACGGGGTAGATGTGCCACGGCTTCCGCACGGACTTCGTCGCGCCGCGCAGCAGCCGGTTCATGACACCGCGGTTGTCCAGCTGGTGCTCCAGCGCGGCTTCGTCGAACTCGCCGTGGCGCATCCGCTTGAACACCCGCAGGATGCCGATCAGCACGACGAGGTTGAGGATCGCGATCACGTACAGGAACACGCCGGACACCGACGTCCCGATGAGGCCGGTGGCGGTGTGCAACGCCGACGAGTCGTCCTCGACCTGCCCGGCCAGCGCGCGGACACCGAGGGAGAGCAACAGGCACAGCGCGAAGACGATCGTCGAGTGCCCGAGGGAGAACCAGAAGCCGACCGACAGCGGCCGCTGGCCGTCGGCCATCAGCTTGCGGGTGGTGTTGTCGATCGCGGCGATGTGGTCGGCGTCGAAGGCGTGGCGCATGCCGAGCGTGAAGGCCGTGACGCCGAGGCCGATCCCGAAGACGCCGGACGCGCCCAGCGCGTAGTGCCGGGGTGCGACGAAGACCGCCAGCACCACCCAGCCCACGACGTTGAGCAGCAGGACGAACCCCGCCATCCCGCCGATCGACACCCACTCGCGGCGCGATAGACCACGCCGCGAGTCCTCTTCCGTGCCCGCCATCGCCCACCAGCCTTCCTCATCTGTGAGGTTAGACAGGTGAACAGATGAACGGCAATGCGTCTCTGACAGCCGGGGCTACGCCCCGGGCCGGGGGCTCCGCCACCCGGAGCCCCCGAAGAGCCGGGTGTCAGCTAGCGCGCACGCGCACCATGTCGAGCGCCTTGCGAACGTGTCCGCCCGCGGTGTGCAGCGCCTTCGCCGCACTCGTGACGTCGGTGCCCGAAAGCAGGTGCACCAGCGCCACCTTGAGGTCGCCCCCGGCCTCGGTGAGCGCGTCCGAGCAGTCCGCCATCGTCATGCCGGTGGCTTCCTGCAGGATCCGGATGGTCCGGCCGCGCAGCTTCGCGTTCGTCGCCCGCATGCTGACCATCAGGTTGGAGTAGGTCCGGCCCAGCTTGATCATCGTCGCCGTCGAGAACGACGTGAGGATCATCTTCTGCGCCGTGCCCGCCTTCATCCGGGTCGACCCGGCGATCGCCTCCGGACCGGTGTCGACGGCGATGAGCACGTCGACGCCCGCCGGCTTGGCGGCCCGCGCGTTGCCCGACACCAGGCCGGTGTGCGCGCCCTGGCGCTGGGCCGCGAGCAGCGCACCCAAGACGTACGGCGTCCTGCCCGACGCCGTCAGCCCCAGCACGAAGTCGCCCGGCTGGACCATGGCGGCCATTTCGGCCGCGCCGGCCCCGTCGTCGTCCTCCGCGTTTTCGACGGCCTGGCGCAGCGCGCGCTCGCCACCCGCGTGGTGCGCGATGAACCAGTCGGCCGGCACGTTGAACGTCGGCACCAGCTCGGCCGCGTCCAGCGTGGCCAGGCGTCCGGACGTCCCCGCACCGACGTAGTGCACCCGGCCACCGGCCCGCAGGGCGTCGACCGCGTAGTCCACCGCACGGGCCACCTGCGGCAGCACCTCGGCCACGGCGCCGGCGACCGTGCGGTCCTCGGCGTTGATCGCACCCAGGATCCCCGCGGTGGACATCAGGTCGATGTCCGTGGTGCGGGGATTGCGGGTCTCGGTCGGCGAATCGACGTGCACCGCCTGCACGGGGACGGTCATCATGCGCCTCACATTTTCTCCGGTCACTACTTGCCGGTTTCCCGCGGACGGCGACGACCGTCCGGCCTGACCCCCAGGCGGTGCGAGCCGACCGCGTCCCTGGTGGCGTCCAGGGCGTTGACCGACGCGTCCATGTGCCGCTGCGCGACGCCGATGAACAGGCAGTCGATGACGGTGAGCTGGGCGATGCGGCTCGCCGTCGCCCCCGAACGGAACGTGGTTTCCCGTGCCGCGGTCGTCAAAACGTAGTCGGCGACCTCGGTGATCGGGGACCGCGGGAAGTTCGTCACGGCGATGGTGATCGCGCCGTGCTCCCGGGCCACCCGCAGCGCCTCGACGGTGTCGGTGGTCGCGCCGGTGTGCGAGACGCCGATCGCGACGTCGCCGGGGCTCAGCACCGCGGCCGAGGTCAGCATGATGTGCGTGTCCGACCACGCGAAGCACACGCGGCCGATGCGGTGCAGCTTCTGCTGCAGGTCCGCGGCGACGAAGGCGCTGGCGCCCACGCCGTAGACGTCCGCGCGGCCGGCGCTCGCGACGACCTCGATCACGCGCTCCAGCGTGGCGACGTCGAGCTGGTCGGCCGTCTCTTCGACCGCGCGGGCGTCGGCGAAGCTGACCTTGCCGATCACGGCGGCCAGGTCGTCTTCCGGGCCGATCTCGCCACCGAGGTTGCGCGTGGTGCGCGCCTCGGTGCGGGCGGTGTCCGCGGCCAGCGCGATGCGCAGCTGCGGGTACCCGCCGACGCCGACGGCCTTGCAGAAGCGCGTCACCGTCGTCTCACTCGTGTTGGCGGCCAGGGCCACCTCGGTGATGCTGCGTCTCGCGACGTGCGCGGGATCCTCCAGCACGACCTTCGCCACGCGCTGCTCGGCGCGGGCCAGGCCGGGGAGCAGCGACCGAATGCGCACCAGCGGGCTGGAGTCCGCGTCCCGTGCGGCCATCTGGACCGATACGGGCTCGGACGGTGCCGTGCCGACTACGGATTCGGTATCATTCACCGTCGGAAAGTTACTAACCGTTGGCATCTGCGACAAGGCTACCCACACCCTTCAGTCCTATCGCAACCCATCCGTGTCTGCGGATCTGGATTTGCGATTAATCACTGACCAGAAAGTCGCCAACCAGGTCGGTCTTGTTAACGAGGTCAAGCTAACGACTTGGCAACTTAGTGTCGCGGTGCAAGCGGCAAGCGGACGGTAAACTCGGGCTGGTGGTCGACGTTCGGCGACAGATCGCTCACCGAGCGCTCAACTGCCAACCCTCCGCGACGAAAGCGGCCGGGTTCCGTTCACCGTCGAGGAGTGATCGGCCGCTCTCGGTGACTTTCACACCGTCGACCGAAACTCCGCGTCCCGTGTAGTTCGGGTCGGTGCTGTAACGCCAGCGGAGGCTGATCGAGGCCGCGTACGGCAGCGTCCCGATGACCTTCCACCAGGCACGGTGGCCGTGTCCGGAGAGCGACGTCACGCTTCCGGAGGGTGCCCCCGGTCCGGATACCGATACGGCGATCGGTTGCCAGTTCACCCCGTCGGTGCTGGCTTGCAGCTGAAGTGGATCAGTCGGGCCTTCAGTGTCCACGAAAGCGTAGAACGAGACGCGGGCTTGATCGCTCTCGGTAGTAAAAGGCCGAGTACTCAGCGTGGCGACGCTCGCATTACCCAGCGTGCTCGCCCAGGCGTCCTTCCCGAGCGCCGGCCGCACCGCCATGGCCCTGGCCAGCGACGTCGCCCACACCTGGCGGGCGGTGTTGATCGAGCCCCAGCCGCGGCTCGGGTGCACCCGGTTGGTCAGCAGGATCGCGAAGGAGCGCGACTCCGGGTCGATGACCAGCGTCGTCCCGGTGAAGCCGGTGTGGCCCGCGGTGACCGGCGACGCCAGCGCGCCCATGTACCAGGGCTGGTCGAGCTCGAAGCCCAAGCCGTGCGCGTCGTCCGGGAACTGCTGGTTGTAGTTCGTCAGCATCATCTGCCGCACGGTCTCTTCGCCCAGGATCCGGTGCCCGCGGTAGCTGCCGCCGTTGAGCATCGTCTGGGCGAGGGTGGCCATGTCGCCGGCGGTGCTGAACACCCCGGCGTGCCCGGCGACGCCGCCGAGCGACCACGCGTTCTCGTCGTGCACGCTGCCGCGGACCATCCCGCGCGGCGGGTTCGCCTCGAACTCCGTCGCGGCGATCCGGTTCAGCTTCGACGCGGGCGGGTTGTACCCGGTGTCGACCATCCCGAGCGGCGCGGTGATCCGGTCGTGGACGACCTTGTCGAGGGTTTGCCCGGTCAGCTTCTCGACGATGAAGCCGAGCGTGAGCAGGTTGATGTCGGAGTAGAGGTACGTCGTGCCCGGCTTGTTCTTCAGCGGGCTGTCGAGCACGGCCTGGCGGCGCGACGGGATGTCCGGGTAGCCGGCCCAGAGCGAGGGGATCGGGTCGGCGTCGAACCCGGAGACGTGCGTGAGCAGCATCTTGACCGTGATGGCCGCTTTGTCGCCGGTGGCGAACTCGGGGAAGAAGCGGGACACCGGGGTGTCGATGGTCAGCTGCCCGCGCTCGACGAGCTGCAGGACGGCGATCGACGTGAACAGCTTCGAGATCGAAGCCATGTCGAAGATCGTGTCGTTCTTCATGGGGACCTGCTGGTCGGCGGGCAGTTCGGTGCCCGCGGCGTCGGCGTACCGCAGCGCGCCGCCGACCGCGTACCGGTCGACGACGACGCCGTCGTGCGCCAGCAGGCCCACCGCGCCGGAGAAGTGCGGGTGCCCGGTGGCGTCCGGCTTGGTCCAGCTCGCCAGGAAGTCCTCGGCCGCCTTCATCGGCGCCGGGTCGAGGCCCACTTGCTGCGGGGGTCCGGCGCGCAGGGTCGTCCACGCCGGGGCGAACCCCTGCTGCGGCCGGTCGAAACGGCCGGCGTCGTGGTGTCCCGTGATGGCGCTGGCTCCCGAATCCGACACGGTCAACGTGGTCAGCGCGACCAGCACTCCGGCGGCCGCGGCGAGGACCTTCCTAGCACGCACGAGCTTCCCCCTCAGCGGTAGAGCAGGTAGTGGCGACGTCTGCGGTCGAACTCGGCGAGCTCGGCCCGCCAGGCCCCGGTGACCTCGTCGACGCCCGCCCCGGCGTCGACCATGGTGCGCAGCCGGTCGGAGCCGGAGAGCTTGTCGATGTAGTTGTCCGGGCGCCACGCGAAGACGTCCGGGTGCAGCGCCTTCGCCGTGACGAGCATGGCGACCGCGGTCCGGATCGCGTCGAAGGCCCGTGGGTCGCTCACGCTCAGCTGCACGCCACCGCAGGTCTGGTTGACGAACTTGCCGAACGTCGGCACGAAGTAGGTCTCGCGGAACTTCGCGCCCGGCAGCGCGAGATCCTCGAGCTTCTCCCGCCAGCGCCAGTCGAGCCCGGGCGCGCCGATGATCTCGAACGGCCGGGTCGTCCCGCGGCCTTCGGAGAACACGGTGCCCTCGAACATCCCGGTGCCCGGGTAGACGAGCGCGGTGTCCGGGGTCGGCATGTTCGGGCTCGGCAGCACCCAGTTCAGCCCGGTCTGCGCGAAGAGCGTGTCGCGCTGCCAGCCGCGGACCTGGACGACTTCGAGGCGATCCAGCTGCACGCCGTCGCCGGGCAGGAACTCCTCGGCGAAGTAGCGCGCCAGCTCACCCGCGGTCATGCCGTGCTGCTGGACGATCGGCTTCTTGCCGATCCCCGAGGAGAACTTCGGGTCGAGCAGCGGGCCGGCCGCCCGGCCGCCGATCGGGTTCGGCCGGTCGAGCACGACGAAAGCGGCCTTGACCTGCGCCGCGGCCACCATCGCCGTGTAGAGCGACCAGATGTAGGTGTAGAAGCGCGCGCCCACGTCGGCGATGTCGAACACCACCGTGTCGACGCCCGCCTTGGTGAACAGCGAAGCGAGCTTCGTCGCGTCGACGCCATACGCGTCGTACACCGGGACACCCGTGCGAGGGTCGGTGTAGTCGCCTTCGGAGCCGCCGGCCTGCGCGCTGCCGCGGAAGCCGTGCTCGGGCCCGAAGGCCGCGACCGCCTTGACGCCGGCCGCGACCATCGAGTCGACGATGTGGTCGCCGTTGAGCAGCACGCCGGTGGGGTTCGACAGCACCCCGAGCTTGCGGCCCTTCAGCGGCCGCCAGCCCTGCGCGGCCAGCTGCTCCGCACCGGTGAGCACCCGTCCGTGGTTCTGTTCGGCCTGCGCCGGCTGCTCCGGCTGGGCACCCGCGACGGCCGAGCCGCCCGCCAGGACCGGGACGGCGGCCGCGCTCGCGCCCAGGAAGTGGCGCCGGTTGAGCGTCACCAGGTCAGCCCGTGGCCGAACGGGTACTTGACCGTGGTCAGGTCGGCGCCCGCCGGGATGTCGACCGGCAGCTTCCCGACCGGCTTCGTCTCGCCGAGCACCACCTTGGCCAGCGCTTCGAGAGTCGGCGTGATGTAGCCGTAGGTGGCCAGCCACGTCTTGACGGTGCTCGGGTAGCCGGCGTCGTACGGGATCTGCGCGGCGACCGCGACGACCGGTTTCCCGGTGGCCTGCAGGGCGTCGAGCAGCTTGGTCTGCAGCGGGAAGGCGGCGATGTTGTTGGTCAGCACGACGACCAGGTCGGTGTTCTTGGCGTTCGCGACGGCCTGCGCGATCTGCGCGTCCGTCGGGGCCTGGCCGGTCTGGTAGGCGGTCGCGGCCGTGCCGTGCGCGGTCAGCTTCTGGGCGAGGGTCGCGGTGGTCGAGACACCCCAGCCGGTGACGAGCGCGGTCGTGGGCTTCTGCTTGAGCGGCAGCACCCCGGCGTCGTTCGCTACGGCCGTGATCCCGCGGTCGGCGATGTCCTGCGCGGTGGCGAGGCTCGCCGGGATGCCCACGGTCTTCATGACGCGGTTCGTGTCGACGAACGGCGAGAACAGGATGCCGCGCTTGAACTTCAGCTTCAGCACGCGCAGCACGCTCTGGTCGATCCGCTGCACCGGGATGTCGCCGGTCTTCACAGCGGTGAGCACCGAGTTGATGGCGAGGTCGAGGTGCACCGGCATGAGCAGCTGGTCGATGCCGGCCTTCAGCGCGAGCACCGGGATCTCGGCGTCGCTGTGCAGCTGGCGCACGCCCTGCATCTCGAGGGCGTCGGTGACGACGACCCCGTTGTACCCGAGCTCGTTGCGCAGCTTGCCGGTGATGATCGGCTTCGACAGCGTCGCGGGTTCGAGCGACGGGTCGAGGCTGGGGAACTGGATGTGCGCGCTCATGATCGAGTCGACACCGGCCGCGATGGCGGCCTTGAACGGCGGCACGTCGGTGGCCCGCCACTGCGCCTCGGTGCTGTCGATCCGCGGCAGCCCGGTGTGGCTGTCGGTCGGCGCGGCGCCGTGCCCCGGGAAGTGCTTGCTGGTCGCGGCCACGGACTTCTGGAAGCCCTTGAGCTCGGCGGTGACGAAGTCACTGGCCAGCCCGGGCTGGCCGGCGAAGGACCGCACGCCGATGACCGGGTTGGCGGGGTTCGAGTTGACGTCCGAATCGGGCGCGAAGTCCTGGTTGATCCCGACGGCCCGCAGTTCCTGGCCGAGGATGGTGGCGGCCTTGGTGGCCCGCCCGGTGTCCCGCCCGGCGGAGATGGCCATGGCGTTCGGGAACTCGGTGGCCGGCGCCCCCATCCGCGTGACGGTGCCACCCTCCTGGTCGGCGGCGACCTGCAACGGGATGTGCGCCCCGCTGGTGATGGCGGCCTTCTGCAGCCCGTTGGACAGCTTGGCGACCTGGACCGGGTCGTCGAAGTTGTCGCGCGTGTCGTTGTTGAAGTAGATGACACCGCCCAGGTGGTACTTCCGGACCACCTGCGCCGGGGTGTCCACGCCGAAGTCGGTCTGGTTCTTCGGGTTCACCTCGTCGGCCGTCTTGCCGTTCACCCAGGTGATGAACAGCTGCCCGACCTTTTCTTCCAGCGTCAGCCCTCGCAGCGCCTGCGTGGCGGCGGCCTCGGCCTGCGCGTCCACGCTCATCCGCGGCACGCTCGCCGCGGTCGCGACACCCACACCGGTGAACGCGAGCACCCCCGCGACGGGCAGGGCGAGCGCATGGAACCTCCGATTTCGGGTCGTCACGACCAGCCTCCCAGAAAGTTGCGGGCGCCCGGCGGACGTGAGAAGTCCACTCGGAGGCGCCAGTATCGGGAAGCTACTCACCGAATCCGGCGATGTCCATCGACCGACCGCACCAACGGACCGTTCGTACCCGGATCGGTAGGAAAGTCGCCGTTCGCAACGTGCACAGAGGTCCGAACGGGTGGCGTGGCCCGGGCTCGCGTGCCGCGCACGCACCCACTCCCCAAATAGACGAGGCGGCGCCCGTGGCCAAGGGCCACGGGCGCCGCCTGCAAGCGCGAACTTCTCGGGCGACCAAGCGTGCAACTCTGGTCGTACCTACATGGACTCGGCGTGTGGCGTCCCACTACGCAGTCCCTAGACGACGAGCCTCCCGCGGCGCGCTGCGCGTGGGTACCCGGAGTCCGCGCACGGAGGTTTGCCGGGGTGGAACAGGCTTCTCTTCTACCTGTTCCCTGGCCGACCGAACGTCCGCACCTACTTTCTACGCCGTGAGCCCGGTCACTTCAAGTGCGCGGATGGGTGCACCGGTACAGAGGCTGGATCGGGTGACACAGGCACCCAGCGCGACGGACAATTCGGGGCTGGGCCAAGCAAAGTGGCGGCCGTACGGCCGTGTGGGTGGCGAGGCCCGCCGGCTACCGGGACCGACGGCGACGGCTGAGGCCGTACCAGGTCGCTCCGGCGGCCACCGCGCCGACGCCGAGGGCCACGATCCCCGCCGATCGGGTGGGGATCCGGGTGCGCAGCGACATCGGCCGGTCGAACGCCAGGATCGGCCAGCCGCGGTCGAGCGCCTCGCGCCGCAGGAGCTTGTCCGGGTTGACCGCGTGCGGGTGCCCGACCACCTCGAGCAGCGGGATGTCGGTGCTCGAGTCGGTGTAGGCGAAGCACTCGGCGAGGTCGTAGCCGTGCGTCGCGGCGAGCTGCTTCGCCGCGACGGCCTTGTTAGCCCCGTAGCAGTAGAAGTCGACTTCGCCGGAGTAGCGGCCGTCGACGATCTGCATCCGCGTCGCGACGCTGCGGGTCGCCCCGAGCATTTCGGCGACGGGCGCGACGACCTCCTCGCCGGTCGCCGAAAGCACGATGACGTCGTGGCCGTCCGCGCGGTGGCGCGCGATCAGTTCCGCCGCTTCCGCGTACACGAGCGGGTCGACGACGTCGTGCAGGGTTTCGCGGACGATCGACGAAACCTGGGCGACGTCCCAGCCCGCGCACAGCGCGGAAACCTCGGCGCGCAACCTCTCGGTTTTGTTTTCGTCGGCGCCGGCGAGCGAAAACACAAGCTGCGCGTAGGCGCTTCGCAACGCGGCGCGACGGTTGATCAAACCCTCCCTCAGCAACGGTTTGCTGAACGCCAGCGCGCTCGACGAAGCGATGATCGTCTTGTCCAGGTCGAAGAACGCGGCCACCGCGTGCTCCGGGCCCGGCTTCCGGGTGCGCGACGGCGCACTGCTCGGTTCGGCCACGTGCCCAGGATAAGAGCTTGATCGCGGCGCGTCCCGTTGATCCACCACGGACGCGCCGCGCCGCCGGAAATTCCATGACAGGAAGGCACTTCCGGCGCGCTGTGCCGTTACCGAACTGTGTGCCTCGTCCGGCGCGCGAACCGGCGCCCGGCGGAGTTACAGTGAGGGAGCCCGGTGTCCAACCGGGCCGGTTCAGTCCGACCCCCCGGGGCTGAACCCACGGCGGCCCTCGTCCCTCCCCCCTGGCGAGGGCCGCCCTCTTACCTTCCGCTAACCTTCGCCGATTTTCTTTGGCCAGCGAGGAATCCGCTTTCCGGTCGCGGCGGCTCGCCGGCTGCGGCGGTTCACGCCGCTTTCCACCGCACGTGCGTCACGGGTGGGCGCGATCCTGCCACGGCCCACCGACAAAACCGGTTCGCGAGCGGTTCCCCGGGCGGAAGTTGTCCACAGCACCCGGGTTGTCCACAGCCCGCCGCCCGACCCGTTGTGCCTCCGTGCCCCCGCCCGCGACGGTGGAAGCCGGGCCACCCACGGCCCGCACCGACGACGGGGGAGGAACGCATGACGGGGGAACGACCGCTGGTGGTCGCCGCGGACGAAACCGTGCTCGACGAGATACTGCGCGTGGCGGCGGTCGCGGGCTGCGAGCTGGACCGGGCACCGGACCTGACCGCGGCACACGGCCACTGGGCCCGCGCGCCCCTGGTGGTCCTCGACGAAGAAGCCGTGCGCCTGCCACCGGCCCTGCCCCGGCGCCCCGGGATCCTGCTGGTCTGCAAGGGCAGCCCGGGACCGGAGACGTGGCGCCACGCGTTCCGCGGCGGCGTCGAGCGCGTGATCTCGTTGCCCGACGAGGAGACCGAACTCGCCGGCGCGTTCGCCGACGTCGTCGAAACACCGGCGGAGGAACCCGGCCTGGTGCTCGGTGTCGTCGGCGGTCGAGGAGGCGCGGGCGCGTCCGTCTTCGCGGCGACGCTGGCGCTGGCAGCGGACCGGGAGCCGGGCGGCGCCCTGCTGGTGGATTGCGACCCACTCGGCGGCGGCCTGGATGTGTTGCTGGGCCTGGAAAAGGCACCTGGCCCGCGCTGGTCGGACGTACGCCTGACCGGCCGCGTCTCACTGCCATCGCTGGCCGCGACCCTCCCACGGCGAAGACACCGCGGCGGCAGCCTGCCGGTGCTGGCGTGCGGCCCCGAGGGCGAAGGCCCCTCGGTCGAATCCCTGTCGGCGGTCCTCTCCGCGGGCCGCCGCTCGGGCCGCACGGTGGTGTGCGACCTCCCCCGCACACTCACCGACGCGGCCGCGGAAGCGGTGGCGGTGGCCGACCTGGTGGTGCTGGTGGTCCCGGTGGAACTCCGCGCCTGCCTGGCGGCGAAGCAGGTCCTGCGCCGCCTGTCGGAGCTGACGGCCCGAACGGGGGTGGTCGCATGTGGACGTTCGAGAGCCGACGCCCCCCAAGCCCACGCGGCCGGCCTCCTGGGCCCACCCGTACTGGCCTCGATGCCCCCGGAACGCGGCCTCCCAGCCGCGGTGGAGCGCGGCGAGTTCCCGGCCAAATCAACCGGCCCGGTGGCCAAGGCGGCAGCCCGAGTCCTGACCGCAGCCCGCCGCGAAGCCCGGGCAGCCACCCGATGAGCACCCCGACCAGAGTGCGCGACCTCCTCCTGCCCGCTCTTTTGACGCTGGCAACCCGCAGCCCGGCAAGCGCCAAGAACTTCCTCGCACTGCTACCACCCCCGCGACGACGGGGCACTCGCGTCACAGCTAACGCCACTCCCGCCCAGCCGCCGCCCCAGGCACGGCCAGGCCCCCGCGTCACGGCCGAAGCCACTCCGACGCGTGCCCCGACAGAGCCCTTCCCGCCACCGACCGACACCCGCGTCACGGCCAACGCCACTCCCGCCCAGCCGCCGCCCCAGGCACGGCTAGGCACCCGCGTCACAGCCGAAGCCACCTCGACGCGCGCCCCGACAGAGCCCTTCCCGGCACCGACCGGCACTCGCGTCACAGCCGACGACACTCCCGCCCAACCGCCGCCCCAGGCACGGCCAGGTACCCGCGTCACGGCTGAAGCCACCTCGACGTGCGCCCCGACGGGGACCTTCCCGCCACCGACCGGCACCCACGTCACAGCCCCAGCCACCCCAAGCCACCCTCCGACCAAGGCGGTGAGCCCATGACGACCGACTTCGTGGACCGCGTCCGCAACCGCCTGGCCGGCGACCGCCGCCAGGCCGACCCGGTCGCCGTCGCCACCGCCGTCCGCGCCGAGGCAGGCGGTGCCCTCGGCCACAGCGCCGTCCTCGACGCGGCCCGCCAAGCCCGCGACGAGTTCATCGGCGCCGGCCCGCTGGCCCCACTCCTCGAGGACCCGAACACCACCGACGTGCTCGTGACGAGCCCGGAAGAGGTCTGGACGGACGGCCCCACCGGCCTCACCCACACCACCGTCCGCTTCACCGACGAAGAAGCCGTCCGCCGCCTGGCCCAGCGCCTCGCCCTCGCGGCGGGCCGCCGCCTCGACGACGCCCAGCCCTATGTGGACGGCTGGCTCCCCGGCGCCGGCCCGCACGGCCGGATCCGCGTCCACGCCGTCCTCCCGCCGATCGCGACGGCCGGCACCTGCCTGTCCCTGCGCGTCCTCCGCCCGGCGACGCACGACCTCACCGCTCTCCGCGCACTCGGCGCGTTCGACGCCGAAGGCGCGAAGCTGCTGCAGACCGTCGTCACCAGGCGGATGGCGTTCCTCGTCACGGGCGGCACCGGCGCGGGCAAGACCACGCTCCTCGCCGCGTTGCTCGGCGCGGTCGACCCGGGCGAGCGGATCGTCTGCGTCGAGGACGCCGGCGAGCTGCAGCCGGCGCACCCGCAGTTCGTCAGCCTCGTCGCCCGTCCGGCCAATGTGGAGGGTGCGGGCGCGGTCGGCCTGCCCGAGCTGGTGCGCCAAGCGCTGCGCATGCGTCCCGACCGGCTGGTGGTCGGCGAGGTCCGTGGCGCAGAGGTCGGCGCGTTGCTCACCGCGCTGAACACGGGTCACGACGGCGGTGCGTGCACGGTTCACGCGAATTCCCCAGCGGAGGTCCCGGCCCGCATCGAGGCACTCGCCGCGCTGGGCGGTCTCGGCCGCGAAGCCGTGCACAGCCAGCTGGTCGCGGCGATCCGCGTGGTCCTGCACATGCGCCGCGAGCTGGGCGGCCGACGTCGCCTCGCCGAGGTCGGCGTGCTCCGCACCGACCACGGCCGGGCCCGGGTGGTGCCGGTGTGGCGCGCGGGCCGCTGGACGATCGACCGCCACCTGTTCGTGAACTCGGGGGCGATCGCGTGCTGAACCTCCTGCTGTCAAAAGGTTTCCCGCGCGAGCGAAGGAGACGCCGATGATCACGGCGTGGTTCCCGCTGTGCGTCGGCGCGGCGCTGGCGTGCTGGCCCGCACCACCGAACCGGCTCCAATCGGTGATCGAGCCACCGACGACGGTCCGCGTTCCCGACGTGTGGCGCGTCGTTCGCTGGCTGTTCCCCACGGCACTCGCGGGACTGCTGGCCGGAATCGGTGGCGCGATCGCCGCGGGCATGCTGACGCTGGCCTGGCGCCAGGAGTGGCGAGCCCACCGGCGCGCCGGCGCCGAGCTCGCGATGGCGGCGCACACCGCGACCGCGTTGCGGACGATGGTGGCCGAGCTGCGTTCCGGTGCCCACCCCGTCACCGCGGCGGAAGCGGCCGCGGACGTCGTCCCGGCGCTGGCGAACGATCTCCGCTCCTTGGCGACGGCGGCCCGGCTCGACAGCGAACCGCGCGCACCAGCCCTGCCCGAGCTGGCCGCGGCCTGGAGTCTGGGCAAGCGCTACGGCTTGCCGATGGCCGACGTCCTCGACGCGACCCGCCGCGACGCCGAAGCGAGCCTGGCGTTCGCCCGCCGGATGCGCGCGAAGCTGGCCGGCCCCCGAGCGAGCGCGGCGGTGCTGACCGGCCTCCCGGCCCTGTGCCTGCTGCTCGGGCAGGTCATGGGCGCGGCCCCGCTGACGGTGCTGACCGGGAGCACCCCCGGCCAGCTGCTCCTGATCGCGGGCAGCGGTCTGCTCTGGGCAGGAACGGCGTGGTGCCGCGCCCTGACCGGACGGACGCGCATCCGATGAACGCGGCCGCACTGGTCCTCGTGGCCTCAGCCCTGCTCATCTGGCCGGACGACACCGTGGCAAGGCGCTTCGGCCAACCCCACACCGTCCGGAAGTGGCCACGCGCGATAGTCCCCATCGCGACAGCGTCGGCCGGTGTATCGACAGCCGTACTGATCGGCGGTGCGGCCGGGGTGGCCCTGGGCGCGATCGTGACCGCCACCGGCTGGTGGGCGATGCACCGCACGCGCCGTCCACGCGCACCCACGACGGACATCGCGACCAGGCTCCGGCTCGCGGGAACGCTCGACCTCCTGGCGGCCTGCCTGCGAGCGGGGCTGCCGGTTCCGTCGGCGCTCGAAGCCGTCGCCGGTACCGCGCCCACCGGAGCGGGTGCGGCGATGCGCTCGACCGCCGGCCTCCTGGCCCTGGGCTCCCGTCCGGAAGAGGCGTGGGAACCGGTGCGCACCGCTCCCGGCCTCGCCGAACTGGCGAGCGCGGCCATCCGGACGTCCCGCTCCGGAACGGCCTTCGCCGCGGCGGCCGCCGATCTCGCCGGCCGGTTCCGCGACGAGCTGGCCGCGGAAGCGGAGGAACGCGCCGAACGGGCCGGGGTGGCGCTCGCCCTGCCGGTGGGCGTGTGTTTCCTGCCGGCCTTCTTCTGCCTGGGCGTGCTGCCGGTCGTCCTCGGCCTGGCCGGCCACCTCGGCCCGCTCTTCTGACCACCAGTACTGAAGGGAAGAACCCATGCGCGCGTTCACCCGCCGCCCGCGCTCGGACGACGGCTCGACGACCGTCGAATACGCGATCGTCACCGTGGCCGTCGCGGCGTTCGCGGCCGTCCTCTACACACTGCTCACCGGAGACTCGGTGGTCTCGTGGCTGACGAACCTGGTCATGAAGGCCCTGACGGTGCCATCGTGACCCGCCGCGACGAAGGCGCGGTGACGGTCGAAGCGGCCCTCGGCCTGGCCGGCCTGACGGTGACGACAGTGCTGCTGGTAGCGGCCCTGACGGCGTTGACGAGCCAACTGCGCTGCACGGACGCCGCCCGCGAGGCGGCCAGGCTCCTCTCGAGAGGCCAACCCGAGCGAGCGGCCGCGGCCGTCCACCAGATCGCCCCAGCGGGCGCGAACCTGTCCATCGAGCAAGCAGGCGACGCGATAACGGTGAAGGTGACGGCCCAACCAGCCGGCAACCTGCTCCCGGCACTCCACCTGAACGCGACGGCCTACGCGGTGGCCGAGCCGGGCACCAGGACCGAAGATGGCTGACCACCGCCCGGACAGCGGAGCGGCCACCATCTGGTCGGCACTGGCCGTGGCGGCGTTGACGAGCGTGGCCACCCTCGGCATCTGGCTCGGAGCCGCGACGATCGCCCGCCACCGAGCAGAGACAGCAGCCGACCTGGGAGCCCTGGCAGCGGCCTCCCACGCGGCGGAGGGGCCGACGCAGGCCTGCGAACGCGCCAGGTGGGTCACCGACCGGATGGGAGTAAAGCTCCTGACGTGCCGCTGGCAACGCCTGGACGCCCTGATCGAGGTCGAGTCCCCAACAGGAGCCCTCGCCGGCCTACCCGCCCCAGCAGCCCGAGCCCGCGCCGGTCCAACTGGCCAACCACCGTGACCCAGCCCGTCCGAGCGGGTACCGGTCCCACCGACTGACCGCGGTGACCGGCCTGCGCTGGTCCCGCAGGTCAAAGACCGTGATCCAGCCTGATCGAGGCCGTACCGGTCCCATCGGTTGGCCGCCGGTGACCAGCCTGCGCCGGTCCGCCGGGTGGTCACCGTGACCCGGGCTTGACCGCTCGAGACCATGCCGGTCGCGCCGGCCAGCCACCGTGACCGGCCTGCTCGCGTGAGATGCGCGCCGGTCCCGTCGGCTGGCCGCCGCGGTGTGGCCGCTTGAGGTTCGCCAGCTGGCCTGGTGGTCAGCGGCTGGGCGGCCGCGGCCGCCCAGCCCGCGGCGCACCGCGCGACGGCCGGCCGGACGAGCCGCTCATCGCCACTGGCCGCCGTTGCCGTTCGTCCGCGCCGACCGGTCGGTATGCGGCGATGACCGGCTGTTCCGCCGGACCTCACGATGAGCGGCCCATCGTCACGGGCAGCGGTCGTTGATGCACGGTGAGCGGTCGAACACCCCGCTCACCTGGGCCGAACAGCTGCGTCGCGGCCGCCGCACGCCTGCTCCAGGGCCGTCCTGTCCTGGGGATTCGTACGACGAACGGTCCGCAACCGGTCGCCGTTCGCCGTCCATCCGTGCCGTCGGGTTCGGTCGGGCCGTACGGATCACCGGGCGTTCATCGCCCCGTAACCACCGGTTGTCGCGCGGGGGTTCCGGGCAATGTGCAAGTTGCCGTTAAGTGAGATGTGCGACACCACGGCAGGGTTTAAGCGGGTCGCGGAGAACCGGAACCTCTAAGGCAGGAAGACAATGTTGGACGCGAATTGGCCGGACAGCTGGCGCGGCGCCTTCCGCATCGAACTGCGGGCGGAGGCGATTGGACTCGCTTGGCGTGGCTGGCCGGTGCTCCCGGGCGTCAACCCCGCTCCGCTCACCGAGGGCGACGACCTCACCTGGCGCCGTCCGGTGCCGGCGAGTGACGCTTGGCGCGAGCAGATCGGCACCCACGCCCACGACGTCGCCACCTGGTTCTCCGACCGCACCCACAGCCTCCTCGTCGCGACCGGCACCGTGCTCGACGCCATCGAGGTCGACGACGAACTCGGCAAGCGCGCCTGCCGCCTGCTCCGTGCCCTCGGCCACCCGGCGCCGATCATCGCGCTGCCGAACGGCCGTTGGCTCTTCCTGACCACCGTCGCCGACCGCGTGCCGGCCGAGCTGGCCACCCGCGCCGCCATCCAGTGGCACGGCAAGGACAGCTACATCCCGCTGCCGCCGTCGCCGTTCCAGCACGGTGTCGTGCACTGGCGCGTCAAGCCCGAGGTCTGCGGCTGGCAGCTGCCGGACGCCGCCGAGGTGCACGACGTGCTCGTTCGTGCGCTGGCCGGTGCCGAAGCCCCGCAGCTGGTCCAGACCACCGCGGCCTGAACCACCCGAACCACCGCCCACGGCCGGTCCCAGCCCGGCCGCGGCGGAGCAGGACACAACTCCATGAACCACCAGTGGCCGTTCTAGTTCCCGTGTTGACGCAATGCCCCGAGCACGGTTTCCAGAACAGCCATCGCACCCGCCTTGTCCAGCGGATCGTTGCCGTTCCCGCACTTCGGCGACTGAACGCAGGACGGGCATCCCGTCGGGCACTCGCAGGAGACGATCGCCTCCCGCGTAGCGACCAGCCACGGGACAATCGCGGCATAACCGCGTTCGGCGAATCCCGCACCCCCGGGATGGCCGTCATGCACGAACACCGTCGCCTCCCCGGTGTCTTCGTGCCACGCGGTACTCACCCCGCCGATGTCCCATCGGTCGCACGTAGCGAACAGCGGTAGCAGGCCGATCGCCGCGTGCTCGGCGGCATGCAGGGCACCGGGGACCCGTGCCGGAACCAATCCGGCACCCCCCGGTGCCCTGCCACCCTCGTGAGCGGGCCCCCGACCGCTTGCCAGGGTTTCCTCCCCGGTCCCCACCGGCCCCGCAGATTCGGTCCCCACCCGATGGCCCCCGGTCCCCGCCTCGCCATCGGCCGAAGTGCCGCCGAGCAGCTCGGCGGAAACCGTGTACCAGACCGCCCGCGTGCGCAGGCTCTGCTCCGGCAGGTCGAGCGGCGTGTGGTCCAGTACCTCCCCGGACGGCCGGCGTCGCAGGTACCCGACGACCTGCGACGTCACGGCCACCTCGCCGAGGCAGACGCTCACCCCGCCGAAGTCCTGCTTCTCCTGGGTGCTCAGCACCGAGATGTCCACGACTTCGCGCGGTGTCGTCGTCCAGTCGGGGTTTTCCGCGTGCACCAGCGCCAGCCCGGTCTCCAGGTCCAGCTCGTCGACGACGTACGACGACCCCTGGTGCAGGTACACCGCGCCCGGGTGGACGGCGAAGCACGCCGAGCCCGGGTCGACCGTCCCCAGCATCCGGCCGGAGTCCGATTCGACGACCGCGATCTGCTCGCCGCCCGTCCCGCGGATCCCGACCTCGGCGTGCGGCCGGTCCCGCGAAGTCCAGTACCAGCCGCTCGACCGGCGCCGCAGCAGCTTCTGCTCCGCCAGTTCGGTCAGCACCTCCAGCGCCGCCGCACCGCCGAACACCTCGAGCTCGGAAAGCGTCAGCGGCAACTCGGCCACGGCGCACGCGAGCTGCGGCGCCAGCACGTACGGGTTCGCTGGGTCGAGCACCGCCGTCTCCACCGGCCGCTCGAGCAGGGCGGCCGGGTGGTGCACCAGGTACGTGTCGAGCGGGTCGTCCCGCGCGACGAACACCACCAGCGCGGAATCACCGGAGCGGCCCGCGCGCCCGGCCTGCTGCCAGAACGAAGCGAGCGTGCCCGGGTAGCCGGCCAGCACGACCGCGTCCAGTCCCGCGATGTCGACGCCCAGCTCCAGCGCGTTCGTCGTCGCGACGCCCAGCAACCGCCCCGACAGCAACGCGGCCTCGAGTGCACGCCGCTCCTCCGGGAGGTAGCCGGACCGGTACGCCGCAACGGTTTCCGCCAACGCGGGGTCCACTTCGGACAGAATGCGACGTGCACCCAGCGCGGCCAGCTCCGCGCCCCGCCGCGAGCGGATGAACGCCAGCGACCGCGCCCCTTCGACGACGAGGTCGGCGAGGATCCGCGACGTCTCCGCACCGGCCGAACGCCGGACCGGTGCGCCGTTTTCGCCGGTCAGCTCCTCCAGCAGCGGCGGCTCCCACAGCACCACCGTGCGGGAACCGCGCGGAGAAGCGTCGTCCGTCACGGCGACGCAAGGCACTCCAGTCAACCGCGAAGCGAACGAAGCAGGCGAAGCCGTTGTCGCCGAAGCGAGCACGAACACCGGCGAAGCGCCGTAGTGCTCGGCCACCCGCCGCAGCCGGCGCAGCAACAAGGCCACGTGCGAGCCGAACACGCCGCGGTAGCTGTGGCACTCGTCGACCACCACGCAGCTGAGCCGCCGGAAGAACGACGCCCACCGCCCGTGCGCCGAGAGGATGCCGCGGTGCAGCATGTCCGGGTTCGTGAACACCCAGTTCGCGTGCGCGCGCACCCAGTCGCGCTCGGCCATCGGGGTGTCCCCGTCGAACGCCGCCGCCCGCACGCCGGGAACGTCCAAAGAGGACACCGACCGCAGCTGGTCGGCGCCCAGCGCCTTGGTCGGCGACAGGTAGAGCGCGTTCGCCTTCTCGCCCGCGGCCAGCCGCGACAGCACCGGCAGCTGGTAGGCCAGCGACTTGCCCGACGCCGTGCCGGTCGAAACCACGACGTGCCGACCCTCGTACGCGTGCGAAGCCGCCTCGGCTTGGTGCGCCCAGGGGGCCGAGACACCGCAGTCACGCAGCGCAGCGACGACCGCCGGATCCACCCACGACGGCCACTCTGCGTAACCCGCTTCGCGGCCCGGCAAGTCCGCGACGTGGGTGACCGGGTCCTCGCGCGAAGGGATGCCGGCGGTCACCCGCCCCAGCAGCCGCCGCCCTCGTGAGTCGTCCACCAGGCGAGCTTGGCACAGGGGTCCGACAGTTCTCGCATCCCCAACTGCGCCAACGGATCGGCGAAAGGGTGATCGATCAAGTGAGGAGGCTCACAAGGTAACGGAATGTGCCGTCACCGGGACGGCGTGAAGACGCTGGTTGCGATACCAATACACTCCCGCAATCCACACCCTCTGTGGTGAGCGTCATGTGAGACGTGCATTGCGTCCCGGCTAGCGTGTCGCTCGGTACAGGGTCCATGCCAGCGTCGGCCGTGTCGAACCCTCGGCTTGCCGTCGACGCTGGCGATCGGCGACGTCTCCTGGAGGACGAATGTCACGGCAGTTCCTCGCGGAGGGCGGTTCCATCACGCTCTCCGGAGCTGGCTACACGATTGTCGGTGTAGTCGCCGTGGTCGCGCTTGCCGCACTCGTCATCGGCTACGTCCTGCTCAAGGAGGTGCTGGCCGCAGGCCAGGGCACCGCCAAGATGCAGGACATCGCCAAGGCGGTGCAGGAAGGCGCGGCCGCTTACCTCAAGCGGCAGCGGAACACCCTCGCGATTTTCGGCGTGATCGTGTTCCTCCTGCTCTTCGCACTTCCCGCCGACGACTGGAACGAGAAGATCGGTCGTTCGATCTTCTTCCTGGTCGGTGCGGCGTTCTCGTTCGCGATCGGTTACCTCGGCATGTGGCTGGCCACGCAGGCGAACCTGCGCGTGGCCGCCGCGTCGCGCGAGGAAGGCGGCCGCGAGATCGCGATGCGCGTGGCCTTCCGCACCGGTGGCGTGGTCGGCATGATCACCGTCGGCCTCGGCCTGTTCGGTGCCGCGGTCGTCGTGCTGGTCTACACCGGTCAGGCGCCGAAGGTCCTGGAGGGCTTCGGTTTCGGCGCCGCGCTGATCGCGATGTTCATGCGTGTCGGCGGCGGCATCTTCACCAAGGCCGCCGACGTCGGCGCGGACCTGGTCGGCAAGGTCGAGCAGGGCATCCCGGAGGACGACCCGCGCAACGCCGCGACCATCGCGGACAACGTGGGCGACAACGTCGGTGACTGCGCGGGTATGGCCGCGGACCTCTTCGAGTCCTACGCCGTCATGCTCGTCGCCGCGCTGATCCTGGGCAGCACCGCCTTCGGCGTGCACGGCCTGATCTTCCCGCTGATCGTCCCGGCCATCGGTGTCATCACCGCCGTCATCGGTGTCTACATCACCAAGGCGCGCGCCGGCGAAGGCGGTCTGGTCACGATCAACCGCTCGTTCTACATCTCCGCGGTCATCTCCGCCGTCCTGTCGGCGATCGCGGCGTTCGTGTACCTGCCGAGCAGCTTCTCCGACTTCGGCGCCGGCTTCGAGAACTCGGGCAACCCGGCGGTCATCGCGACCATCGCGGTGATCATCGGCATCGTGCTCGCCGCGGTCATCCTGAAGCTGACCGGCTACTACACCGGCACCGAGTACAAGCCGGTCAAGGACGTCGCGCAGACGTCGGAGACCGGTGGCGCGACGGTGATCCTGTCGGGCATCTCGGTCGGTTTCGAGTCCGCGGTCTACACCGCCCTCGTGATCGGCGCGGCCGTGTTCGGCGCGTACCTCCTCGGTGGCGGCGTCGCGCTGTTCGCCGTGGCGCTGGCCGGCACCGGCCTGCTGACCACCGTCGGGGTCATCGTCGCGATGGACACGTTCGGCCCGGTTTCGGACAACGCGCAGGGCATCGCCGAGATGTCGGGCGACGTCGACGAGAAGGCCGCGCAGATCCTCACCGAGCTGGACGCGGTGGGCAACACCACCAAGGCCATCACCAAGGGCATCGCGATCGCGACGGCCGTCCTCGCGGCGACCGCGCTCTTCGGCTCCTACTCGGACGCGATCACGAAGACGCTGGCCGGCATGGGCAACGGCGTGGTCACCGGCCTCGACGCGGCCAAGTCGTTCACCAACACGATCATCAGCCCGAACACGCTCGTCGGCGTGATCATCGGTGCGGCCGTGGTGTTCATGTTCTCGGGTCTCGCCGTCAACGCGGTCTCCCGCGCGGCCGGCGCGGTGGTCTACGAAGTCCGCCGCCAGTTCCGCGACATCCCGGGCATCATGGAGGGCACCACCCGCCCCGAGTACGGCAAGGTCGTCGACATCGTCACGCGCGACTCGCTGCGTGAGCTGACGACGCCGGGTCTGCTGGCGGTCTTCGCCCCGATCGCGGTCGGCTTCGGCCTGGGCACCGGCGCGCTCGCCGGGTACCTGGCCGGCGCGATCGCCTGCGGCACCCTGATGGCGATCTTCCTCGCCAACTCCGGTGGCGCGTGGGACAACGCGAAGAAGCTCGTCGAGGACGGCAACCACGGTGGCAAGGGCTCGTCCGCGCACGAGGCCACCATCATCGGTGACACCGTCGGTGACCCGTTCAAGGACACCGCCGGCCCGGCGATCAACCCGCTGATCAAGGTCATGAACCTGGTCTCGGTCCTGATCGCGCCCGCCGTCGTCCAGTTCTCGATCGGTCCGGACGAGAACGCCGCGGTCCGCATCATCATCTCGCTCGTCGCGGTCGCCGTGATCGTGGCGGCGATCGTGGTCTCGAAGCGCCGGGGAACGGTTCTTTCCGACACCCCGACGGAAATCAAGGCCTGACGCGTACTCGTTCCCGGGCCCGGCACGCAGCGTCGCGTGCCGGGCCCGGGGCGTGTCGGGACATCCCACACAGGCTCGGCGACTTGCGAAGCGGCACCGAGTCGGTACCGTCGGCCCTTCCGGGACGTCGTCGAGCAGGAGGTGCACAGGTGCGGCCGCGGTCAACCGTTTTCGCCGCCCTACTGTGCCGTTGGTCATCAATCCGACGGCAGCCACGGCGGAAGACCATTGCGCCGTGCAGATCGGCTGCGGACCGTGTCAGCCTGCTTTCGGCCGGATTGCTGACCGCGACGATCACGATCGGCCTCGCCGGGTGCGGGCAAGCCGCCACGCAGTCCCCGGCGCGGGACCAGGGTCTGTCGGTGACGACCGTGGTGCCGCAGGCCGATCCGGCGGCGAGATGGGCGGAGGGCTACTGCGCCGCGGTGACCCACCTGGTCCGCGCGCTGGCGGAGTTGCCCACCGTCGACCCGAGCACGCCGCAGCAGGCGTCCCGGACGTCCAGTGACCTGCTCTCGTCGGTGGTCGGCGGCCTGAACCAGAGCCTGGCCGGGCTGAACGCGCTCGGCGCGCCCCCGGTGCCGTCGGGAGACGGCGGCCGCGCGGACGTCATCGGGCAGTTCACCGAGATCCGCGCACAGGCCGAGCAGGCGCGTCAGCGCATCGACGCCGTCCGCGGCGACGCCACGGCGACGAAGGCCGCCTTGGGCGAAGCCAGGGCGACGCTCGACCGCATCGACGCGCTCGACTACCTCAAGGGCCTCAAGGACGCCCCGGCGTTGACGGCGGCGGAGCAGCGCGCCCCGTCCTGCCGCCAGCTGGATCAACCGCCTGGCTGAAGATCGCGCCGAGGTCTGCCGTTAATCGAACTTGTGTTCTAGTATGGCGCGGTGGATCGGACGATCTCGCTCTTCTCCGCCGAGGCCAGCGGGCCGGGCCTGGGCGACCTGGCCGGCCTGTTGTGCTGCCACGGCCAGATCACCGGCTTCGGGCGCACCGCCGCCCGGCTGTCCGTGGTCGTCGAGGAGCCGTGGCGAGCGCACATCCTGGCGCGCGAGTTCCGCTGCCGCGGCGCGGACGCGCAGGTCTCCAAGGCCGACTGCGGCCGTCCGCAGGTGCGCACGTCGTTCCGGGTCGACCTGCTCCCGCTGGCGCTGCGGTGGCTGCGTGAGGGCTGCGCGGGGCCGGTCGAGGACGACTCGGGCAAGGCGGTGCCGGACGGCTTCCGGCTGAGCGGCGCGATGCTGCGGATGTGGGCGCTGGCCAGTGGCCGCCCCGGTACGCAGGGCTACCTGCTGGGTGTCGACCCGCTCGCGCCGACCATGCACGAGCGGCTGGTCGAGGCGCTGACGCCGTTGGGAGTCGCGGCGAAGCTGACCGGCCCGAAGGCCGAGGTCCCGGCCGTCAAGGTCACCGGGAAACGCCGCCTGGAGGCGCTGCTGGAACTGATCGGGGAGCCGCCGCCGGGCGCCGAAGCGGCGTGGCCGGGCGCGGAGCCGCTGCCGGTCCCGCACCCGGAGGCCGCGACGAGCACGGCCTGACCGGGTGCGGGAGCAGCGTCAGGGTCGGGGCAGCGTGCAGCCGGCCTGGGTGAGGGCGATTTCGTTGGCCGGGGTCAGGCAGGCGGGGATGCCGTAGGTCTCCTGGCCGTAGTTCGTCTTGTAGTGCACGGTGACGTTGCCGGCCTGGTCGACCTCGCACGGGTTGTTGTCCGTGCAGCGCGCGCCGTCCTCGTTGCCGGTGTTGTTCACGCCGATGACCTTGCCGCCGGAGACGATCGGCGAGCCCGACGTGCCGCCGATGGTCTGGCAGGCGGAGGTGTAGCGGATCGAGTCCTTCCAGGTCCAGCTGCCCTCCTTCAGCCGGTAGACGAACCCGTCGACGTTGCAGGAGTAGATGCGCTTCCAGTAGCCGGAGACGACGTCGATCGCCGCGCCCGCCGACGGGTGGGCGTTCGACAGCTCGAGCGGCGAGATCCCGTAGCTGGACTTGATCTGCGCGTAGGTCGTGGTGAGCTGGTAGAGCGACACGTCGGTGTCGGTCATCGTGCCGTAGACGATCTTCTTGGCGCGCAGCGTCGCGGTGTTGCCGCCACTGGCGTTGAGCAGCGTGAACGTCCGGCTGGACGAGCGGTTGGTGATGACCTGCCCGGGAGCCGGGAAGCCGGTCTCGAGGCAGTGGCCGTTGGACATGACGAGCGCGGGTGCGGTGTCCGGCGTCGCCGCCGGCTTCACCACCGAGCCCGAGCAGTTGGAGAGGGCTACCGTGCCGGCGAAGTTCGCCGCGGCCGCGCTCGCCGGAGTGGTCCCCAGTAATACTGTGGCGGTCGCGGCGGTGAGCAGGGCGCCGAGGAGGCGTCGGGTCATGGCGGATCCTTTCGGCTGAGCGGGGAAACCAGTGAAGCGGTCACGTCCCCGCGCCCACCACCGTCGAACGGAGGGTATCCGCACGGTCACGCGCTAGGCTGCGCGGGACGTGGCCGAAATCACGTGGCAGGTACGTTGGGGAAACATCGCCGAGGTCAGCGGCGATGCGCTGGACACGGGAACGGCGGCGTGTTGGGTCACCTCCGCGCCGTCCGGCCCGGGAGAGCGTGCACACTGGCAGGTCGAAGACGCGGGCCCGACGCCCCAGGGCAGGGCCTGGTCCCGGTCGCGGGACGAGATGAGCGGAGAGCAGGACAGCGTGGCAGGAGCACGGACGAAGAAGAACGGAGCCTCGGCGGACAACGGCGCCGGGCACCGGCGGCTGGTCATCGTCGAGTCGCCGACGAAGGCCCGCAAGATCGCCCCCTACCTGGGCGGCGGTTACGTCGTCGAGTCCTCCGTCGGGCACATCCGCGACCTGCCGCGGGGCGCTGCCGACGTCCCCGCCCAGTACAAGGGTGAGTCCTGGGCACGCCTCGGCGTCGACGTCGACAACGACTTCAAGGCCCTCTACGTGGTGACCCCGGACAAGA
Organism: Amycolatopsis sp. NPDC049159; assembly: GCF_040648295.1. Lineage (NCBI taxonomy): Bacteria > Bacillati > Actinomycetota > Actinomycetes > Pseudonocardiales > Pseudonocardiaceae > Amycolatopsis > Amycolatopsis sp. NPDC049159. The sequence continues at coordinate 129,457 of NZ_JBEZDL010000017.1, read as the reverse complement.
AGTCCAAGGTCACCGAGCTCAAGAGCCTGCTCAAGGACGTCGACGAGCTCTACCTCGCGACGGACCCCGACCGCGAGGGCGAAGCCATCGCGTGGCACCTGCTCGAGACGCTGAAGCCGAAGGTCCCGGTCCGCCGGATGGTCTTCCACGAGGTCACCGAGCAGGCCATCCTCGCGGCCGCCGACTCGACCCGTGAGCTGGACGCCGACCTCGTCGACGCCCAGGAGACCCGCCGCATCCTCGACCGCCTGTACGGCTACGAGGTCTCGCCGGTGCTGTGGAAGAAGGTCATGCCGAAGCTTTCGGCGGGCCGCGTGCAGTCCGTGGCGACCCGGATCGTGGTCGAGCGGGAGCGCGAGCGGATGCGCTTCACCTCGGCGTCCTACTGGGACATCTCGGCGACCATGGACGCCGGTGAGGAAGCTTCGCCGCGGAACTTCTCGGCCCGGCTCGTCGCCGTCGACGGCGCGCGCCTGGCCACCGGCCGCGACTTCGGCTCGGACGGGCAGCTCAAGGCGTCGAACAACGAGGTCCGCGTGCTGGTCGAGGCCGACGCGCGGCGTCTGGCCGAAGCGCTGAAGCAGCGTGACTTCAAGGTCTCGAGCGTCGAAGAGAAGCCGTACACGCGGAAGCCTTACGCGCCGTTCATGACCTCGACGCTGCAGCAGGAGGCGGGCCGCAAGATGCGGTTCACCTCCGAGCGCACCATGCGGATCGCGCAGAAGCTGTACGAGAACGGTTACATCACTTATATGCGTACCGACTCCACGACGTTGTCGGAGTCGGCGATCTCGGCCGCGCGCAGCCAGGCCACGCAGCTGTACGGCAAGGAGTACGTCTCGCCGTCGCCGCGCCAGTACACGCGCAAGGTCAAGAACGCGCAGGAGGCGCACGAGGCGATCCGGCCGTCGGGCGAGGTCTTCCGCACGCCGGGCCAGGTCGCGAGCGAGCTGGACACCGACGAGTACCGCCTCTACGAGATGATCTGGCAGCGCACGATCGCGTCGCAGATGGCGGACGCCAAGGGCACCACGATGTCCGTGCGCATCGTCGGCAACGCGACCTCGGGCGAGGAGTGCACCTTCGCGGCTTCGGGCCGCACGATCACCTTCGCGGGCTTCCTGAAGGCGTACGTCGAGGCGGTCGACACCGAGACCGGTGGCGAGGCCGACGACAAGCAGAGCCGCCTGCCGGTGCTGGAGAAGGACCAGGCGCTCACCGCGTCGGACCTGAACCCGGACGGCCACACCACCTCGCCGCCGGCGCGGTACTCGGAGCCGAGCCTGGTCAGCAAGCTGGAAGAGCTGGGCATCGGCCGCCCGTCGACGTACGCGTCGATCATCAAGACCATCCAGGACCGCGGCTACGTCTGGAAGAAGGGCTCCGCGCTCGTCCCGTCGTGGGTCGCGTTCGCCGTGATCGGCCTGATGGAACGGCACTTCGAGCGGCTGGTCGACTACGACTTCACCGCCGGCATGGAGGACGAGCTCGACCGCATCGCGTCGGGCAACGAGCAGCGCGCGCAGTGGCTGTCGAAGTTCTACTTCGGCGGCGACATGGGCGTCGACGGCTCGATCGGCCGGCTGGGCGGGCTGAAGAAGCTGGTCGAGGGCAGCGTCGAGGACATCGACGCCCGCGAGATCAACTCGATCCCGCTGTTCAGCGACGAGAACGGGCACACCGTCGTGGTCCGCGTCGGCCGCTACGGGCCGTACCTGGAGCGCGAGGTCGACGGCAACTCGCAACGCGCGAACCTGCCCGAGGACCTGCCGCCGGACGAGCTCTCGCGGGAGATCGCGGAGAAGCTGTTCGCGACGCCGCAGGAGGGGCGTTCGCTGGGCACCGACCCGGTGAGCGGCCACGAGATCGTCGCCAAGGAAGGCCGCTTCGGGCCGTACGTCACCGAGCTGCTGCCGGAAGTGGAGATCCCCGAGGACGCCACGGCCGCGCAGAAGAAGGCCGCGAAGGCGAAGGCGCCGAAGCCGCGCACGGGCTCGCTGTTCAAGTCGATGGACATCGAGACCATCGACCTGGACGACGCGCTGAAGCTGCTCTCGCTGCCGCGCGTGGTCGGCAAGGACCCGGAGTCCGGCGAGGAGATCACGGCGCAGAACGGGCGTTACGGGCCGTACCTGAAGAAGGGCACGGACTCGCGGTCGCTCTCGACCGAGGACCAGCTGTTCTCGATCACCGTCGAAGAAGCGCTGAAGATCTACTCGGAGCCGAAGCAGCGTGGCCGGTCGGCGACCGCGAAGCCGCCGCTCAAGGAGCTCGGCGAGGACCCGGTGTCGAAGAAGCCGATGGTGGTCAAGGACGGCCGGTTCGGCCCGTACGTGACCGACGGCGAGTACAACGCGACCCTGCGGAAGGGCGACGAGATCGAGTCGCTGACCGCGGAGCGCGCGTCCGAGCTGCTGGCCGAGAAGCGGGCGAAGGGGCCTGCACCGAAGCGGAAGGCGCCCGCGCGGAAGCCGGCCTCGACCACGGCGAAGACGGTCAAGGCGGGCACGACCAAGAAGGCCACCGCGGCCAAGCGGTCCACCGCGACGAAGACGAAGTAGCACCTCAGGAAGCCGTGAAGGCCTCCTCGCCGGCGGTTGTGCCCGGTGAGGGGGCCTTCACGGCGTTCGGCCACACTTTCGGGTGACACCTCGAACGGATGTTCGGGAAATTGTCGGTGGTCCCGGGTTTGCTGGACGCGTGACCACAACACCACGCACCGTGCACACGGTGCTCGCCAAGATCCTCAAGCCCGTCCGCGCCGCGGCCGCGGGCAGTCCCTCCGCGCTGGACCTGCACGACTCGCTCCCCGGCTTCGCCGGTGACGGCGTCTGCGGCGTGGCCGTCGCGTTGTTCGACGAGCCGTGGACGTCGGCCTTCTTCGACGACGGCACGCGGTTCGGCGTCGCCGGTGACGGGCTGCGGCGGTCCGGGTCGTCGTCCGGCTCGATCGCCGAACTCCTCGGCCTGGCCTTCGCGCGGTTGCCGGTGCGGGCGCCGGTGCCGGGCCGGGGGCTGTACCTGGACGCCGACGAGCGCGGGGTGCTGGAGCCCGAGCAGGAGTGCCTGGTCTTCGACCTGCTGGAGGACCTCCGAAGACCTCGGCTCGGCACGGTCCAGGTGGACATCGCCCGCGGTTCGCGGCGGCCGTGGGAGGCGGTGGCGTTCGTCGACGACGACCGCGGCCGGCACCTGGCGGTCCTGGGTCGGCGCCGGGGCGGTGGCCGCCGGCTCTGGTGGCTGCCGGGGAGCGTCGACGGCCTGGCCGAGGTCGTCGAAGGCCGGGTGCCGGCGCATGCCTGAGCCGCTCGCCGACCGCTCGCCGACCGATGTCACCCGGTCGAACACCTGTGCGAGAAATTGTCGGTGCCAGGGTGTTCAATCAAGGGGTGAACAAGTCAGTCGCCGTCTTCGACGTCATCGACGAGGTCATCGCCCCGCTGTCGGCCGAGGTGCCGCGGCGGCCGTCGGTGATGGAGTTCTACGACCCCGAGTTCGAGATCCCGCCGGTGCTCGCGGACACCGGACCGCTCCCGGGTCGTCGTCCCTCGCCGCCGTTGAGCCTGGCCGACGAGGTGGAGCAGTACACCCGGTTCGTCGCCGGGATGGCCGCGATCGGCCTCGCCCCGGGCGGCGAGGTCACGGCCGAGGCGGTCGGGCTGTACCGGGCGCTGCGCGGTGGCTTCATCCGCGGCGTGGTCACCGGGGTCTTCCCGGCCCGTGACGAGCCGTGGGAGGTCCGGTTCTTCGGCGACGAGGACTACACCACGGTGCTGCACAAACTGGGCAACCGCGCGCGGCTGCGGTCGGGCTTCCTCAGTGAGCTGCCGGGCTGGGTGTTCGACGGCCTGCCGGACCGGCCGCCGGGGCCGGGCCGGGCCGTGCGGATCGAGACGGACGAGCGCGGCCTGATCCCGGGCGGCTGCGAGCGGGCGGTCGAGCTGATCCGCGAGTGCGCGGCCCGCCCGCGGCTGGGCACGGTGCTGGTGGACCTGGCGGTCCGCAACGCGATCCTGGCGGAATACCCGCACGGAGCGTTCGGGCTGGTCGACAACGACCTCGGCCGCTACCAGTTCAGCGCGGCGGTGGATCGCACCGGCCGCTGGACGGTGACGTGGGGTCCAGCGTCGAGGAGCACCGCCGAGCAGTGGATCGTCGAGGCGGTCCAGAGCCATGCGTGAGCCCGCGGCGAACCCGCCGGCCCGCGGGGAAGCGCTCGAGCCGGCGCTCATGGGCCTCACGGTCCGTGACGCGATCCTGGCGGCGGCCGAGCTGATCAGCGACGTTCCGATCCCTCGTAGCGGAACTGCCGGTGACGAGACCGAAGACGAGACGGAGAAGGAGGTGCAGGGCCATGGCTGAGCGCACGGCGGCGCGCGAGCTGCTGGAGCTCGCCGCCGGGCCGGTGCTGGCGGCGATGCCGGACCGGGAGCCCGTCGACCGGCTCTACAACCCGGACGTCAGCGACCACGAAATCCTCGTCCACGGCCCGGTCTCCGACGACCCCGCGGACCTGATCGACGAGGTCGAACGCCACATGTCCTGGGCCGCCTGGATCGACGGCACACCCTTCGGGGAGGAAGGGGAGCTCAACGAACTCGGCTTCGAGGTCGTCTCGCTGATGCTGCGCGGCTCGGTGCGGGCGGCACTGTGCGGCGTCTTCGACGAAGGGCCCGAGATCGCGGACATCCGGTGCTACGCCGACGGCGAGCGGGCGTTCATGATGGGCTCGCTGCCGGGCCGGACGGCGATCCACCTCGCCGACTTCGAAGAGCTGCCGGAGATGCTCATCGCGGAGCTGCCGGAGGTCCCGTTCGGGGCCTCGGCGCGGGCGATCTGGCTGTCGGTGGACGCCGACGGGCTGGTCCACGACGGCCAGGACGCCGACCTCTGGGCGATGCGGGAGCTGCTGGCCCGGCCGCGCTCGGGTACGGCGGTGCTCGACATGCTCGCGTTCGGCGGACTGTGCGCGGAGTTCCCCGACCACGGTTTCGTCCTCGTCGACACCGACCTGGGCCGCTTCGCGCTGGCGGCCCTGGATCGGGGCGACGGGCGGCGCCAGCTCGTCCTGAGCCCGTTCAGCCGCGGGATGCTCCGCGACTGGTGCCGGAAGATGATCGACCTCGGACAGGAGGAGGTGCCCTGACCGGTACTCCATCCGGGCACGATCGCCGTCCGCGAAACTGGCCATCTTGACACCCAGGGTGTGGCCTGTTCCGCGGGGCCGTTTCAAGGCCCGTGTGATCGGACTCACTACGATCTGTCACCAACGGCGGTCGACCGGGCCACCGGCGGGCTGGACACTGCAGGGGGTTCGGGTGCGGGCTTGCGCTGCGTGACCGACCCTCCACAGCAGACAGAGCCATTGGGCGGATGCGTTATCCGCCATCGTCGCTACCCTGGAAAGGCGAGGACATTCAGTAGTGAGGTGGTCACCATGAGCGCGAACGGTGAGGCTCCCTTCTTCAATGCCCCCGAGCTCACTCAGCGCGACGGCACTCTGTCCCAAGCACCAGGCGAAACGTTCGCGGACCCGGTCTCCGGACTGGTCACCGCGGCGCCGGAGCCGCGCGCCGCGGCTCCGAACGGCCACGAGCCCGCCGCCTTCCCGGTGGCCGGGCCGGTGCAGCCCGACGAAGAGGTCGTGCGCCGGATGGTCGAGGAGACACTCCGCGAGGAGGGCGAAATAGGGGCCAGGGCCCCGGAGGCGATCCCGCCGGCGGGCACCTTGGCGGCGAACGGGGACACCCCGCCGCTCGGGGTGCTGCCACGGCAGCGGAACCGGCAGCGGACGTGGCCGACCAGGCCGCCGCAGCTGCTCCGGCCCGTCCGGCAGGAGGCGCTGCCGGACGAAGACCTCGACGACGTCGACGTCGTGCCGGTCAAGCGGCGGAGGCTGCCGAAGATGCCGGCGATGTCGATGCCGGCGATCAACCGGCCGTCGTCGAGCGCGGCGGGCGTGATGCTCGCCGTGGCGTTGCTGATCGTGTTCGGTTTCGTCGCCATCGAGATGGTCTCCAGCCTGGTCAGCAGCGTGACCGGACTGTTCGACTAGCGTTCGCTCGCTGTTCCCCACCCCACTGGCACCTCGGGGTCGTCCGCGAGGCAAGGGCCGATCGGGCTACCCTGGCTTCACGGTCGGGCGACCCCACCAGGGCGTCCGGCACCGCGGTGACTAGTGGGGTGGGCGTATCAGCGAGGGCTTGCGATCGGTGCCCGGGTCCGGCCCGGGTGCGTCGTCGGGTGCCGAGGCGTCCACGATCAACCGGGTCCGGCGGGTACTGGCGATCAAACCGTTCCGGCGGCTCTGGGGCGTCACGTACCTGTGCAGCGTGGCCGACTGGCTGAACATCCTCGCCCTCACCGGCCTGGCCACGAAGCTGACGGACAACTACTTCGCCCAGAACTTCGCGTTCGTCGGCGTGGTGCTGACCGGACTGGCGCCGGGGCTGCTGTTCGCCCCGATCGGCGGCCTGCTCGCGGACCGGTTCGACCGCCGCAAGGTGATGGTGGTCGCCGACCTGCTGCGGTGCGGCTTCCTGCTGTCCATCGCGATCGTCAGCGCACCCTGGTGGCTGCTCGCCGGGAACTTCCTCGTCGGCTGCGCGTCGAGCATGTGGATCCCCTCGAAAGAGGCTGCGGTCCCCAACCTGCTCCGCCGCCCCGACCAGGTCGAGACGGCCAACCAGCTCGGCATGGTGATGACCTACGGCCTCGCCGTCATCACCGCGGCCGGCGCCAACGCGGCCATCACCGGCGTCAACACGACGTTCCACCTGTTCCCCGGCGACCCGAGCCTCAACATCGCGAAGCTCGTCGTCATCATCACCGGCCTGCTCTACCTGGCCAGCGCGATCCTCATCGCCACCCGGATCCCCGAGCTTTCGCTGCGCAACGTCCACGAGCTGCCGGAGCAGAAGGTCAAGCCGGCCGACGAAGAGAAGTTCGGCATCGGCCAGATGATCGCCGACGGCTTCCGGTTCATCCGCAGCACGCCGCTCGTGCGCGGCCTGCTCGTCGGGGCCTTCGGCGCGTTCGCCGCCGGCGGGGCCGTGATCGGCTCGGCCAAGCCGTACTCCTCGAGCCTGCTGGCCGGCGACTCGGCGTTCAACCTGCTGGTACTGGCCGTCTTCCTCGGCTTGGCCACCGGCATGGCCTTCGCGCCGAAGCTCGCCCGGCGCCTGGCGCACGACCGGCTGTTCGGCATCTCCATCATCGCCGCCGCGCTCTCGTTGCTGGTGGTGGCGCTGTCGCCGCACCTGGCGGTCGCGCTGATCGCCGTGTGTTCCGTCGGCGTCTGGGCCGGGACGGCGTTCCTCACCGGCGTCACGATCATCGGCTCGCGCGTCGAGGACGCCATCCGCGGCCGGATCAACGCCATCTACCAGCTGATGATGAAGCTGGTCCTGTTCGGCACCACGGTCACGGTGCCGGTGCTGGTCGGGCTCGTGCAGCGGCACACGGTCACCGTCTGGGGCAGCCCGCTCACCATCGACGGCACCCGCCCGGTCATGCTCGGCGGCGCCGCGATCGCGCTGGTCGCCGGCCTCTTCGCCTACCGGCAGATGGACGACAAGCGCACCGAGCCGATCCTGTCCGACCTGCGCAACGCGCTGCGCCGCACCCCGCGGCGCGTCAACGGCTTCCTCATCGCCGTCGAGGGCACCACCGCGATCAACACCGCGATCCAGGCCGTCAACCTGGCCGACTGGATGCGCGGCGGCACCCGCCCGGTCGTGGTCGCCGCCGACCCCGCGCTCGACGACCAGCGGCTCACCGCGCTGGTCTCCGGCGCCTCGCTGACCGGGGCGCGCGCCCAGGCGCTGGCCGCCGCCGCGGTGCGGGCCGACATCGTCGAGCGGCACGTCCAGCCGGCGCTGGACGCCGGTTCGGTGGTCGTGATGGAGCGGTTCGTCGACTCGCCGCTCGCGCACCTGTCCGCTGTCGCGGGCCTGGACAGCGACGAGCTCGAGGGCCTCGCCGACTGGGCGACCGGGCGGCTGCGCCCGGACCTCACCGTGCTGCTCGACTCCGCCCCGAACGGCGTCCCGCGCGACAAGTCGACCGCCATGAACGACCAGTGGCGCGTCCAGCACCTGCTCACCGAGATGGCCGCGGCCGACCCGGACCGGTACGTCGTGATCGACGCCGACGGCACCGACGCCGAGGTCGCCGAGCGCATCCGCACCGCGCTGCGCGCCGTGTTCGTCGGCCGCCTGTCCGCGCTCGCGCCGACGACCGAGAAGCCGGTGACGCTGCCGATGGACATCGACGAACCCCTGCCCGTCGAGACCCCGGAAGAGCCTCGCGTGGAGGCGAAGTGACGACGACCGAACGCATCGGTGTCTGGAACCAGGTGGTCGGCCAGGAAGCCGCGGTCGAAACGCTGACCGCGGCCGCTTCGGCCGCCGCGAAGATCGTCGCCGGCGAGCCCGCCCCGCCCGGGGCGATGACGCACGCGTGGCTGCTCACCGGTCCGCCCGGTTCCGGCCGTTCGGTGGCCGCGCGGACGTTCGCGGCGGCCCTGCAGTGCAGCACCGGTACCGGCTGCGACGCCTGCCCCGGCTGCCACACGACGATGGCGGGCACGCACGCCGACGTCCGGCTCGTGGTGCCGGAAGGCTTGTCGATCTCGGTCGCCGAGATGCGGGCGCTGGTCCAGGCCGCTGCGCGCCGCCCGACCACCGGCAAGTGGCAGGTCGTCGTCATCGAGGACGCCGACCGGCTCACCGAAGGCGCGTCGAACGCCCTGCTGAAGGCCGTCGAGGAGCCGCCGGACCGCACGGTCTTCCTGCTCTGCGCGCCGTCCGACCACCCCGAGGACGTCTCGGTGACGATCCGCTCGCGCTGCCGCCTGGTGACGCTGCGGACGCCGCCGCCGGAGGCGATCGCCGACGTCCTGGTGCGCCGCGACCACGTCGACCCGGAGCGGGCGCACTGGGCGGCTTCGGTCTGCGGCGGGCACGTCGGCCGCGCGCGCCGGCTCGCCACCGACGAGGCCGCCCGGCAGCGCCGGGCCACCGTGCTGCGGATCCCGCTGGGGCTGCGCCGGCCCAGTGACGTCTTCACGTGCGCCGACCAGCTGATCAGCGCGGCCGAGGCGGACGCGGGCGAGGCGAGCAAGTCCCGCGACGAGGACGAACGCAACGAACTGCGTACGGCGATGGGCGGCGACGGCATCGGCAAGGGCGTTGCCGGGGCCAAGCGGGCCGCCGAAGCCGCGGTCAAGCAGCTCGAGAAGAAGCAGAAGTCCCGCGCCACCCGGACCCAGCGCGACACGCTCGACCTGGCGCTGGTCGACCTCGTCGGCTTCTACCGCGACGTCCTGGTGACGGTGACCCGCTCCGGCGTCACGCTCAACCACCCGGACCACGCCGACCAGATCCGCGAAGCGGCTTCGTCGTGGACGCCGGAATCGACGCTCCGCCGGCTCGAAGCGGTGCTGGAGTGCCGCGAGGCGATCGACCTGAACGTCAAGCCGCGCATCGCCGTCGAGGCGATGGTCACGACGCTTCGCCAGGGCTGAAACGCGAAGAACCCCGCCGGGAAAGCTCCCGGCGGGGTTCCTTCACAGCCCTCGTGTCACTCGCGCGGTCGCGGTGACGGCTTGAACGGCTTCTCTTCCACGGCGACGGCCAGCGGACGACGGCGGCCGCCCGGCATCGCGGCCACCATCACGACGCCCAGCAGCAGCATCGCGGTGCCCCACCAGAACAGCGGCACGGTGTCGTACGCGCCCCCGGTGTAAGCGAGGTTCTTGACCGGCCCCTTCGGCGCCTGACCACCCGCGGGCGGCGGCGTCGACGTCGACCCGCAGACCACCCCGCCAGTCGGCGCGTAGGCCCGCGCGACCTGCTCGCCGAGCGACAGCTGGGCCAGCGAGGACGGCAGGTTCTTGGCCTGGTCGTCCGGCAGCAGGCCCTTGAGCTTGGTCGTCGGCAGCAGCTGCAGGTCGAACAGCCGCGCCGACGCGCCCAGCTGGAAGCCCTTGAACGGCGTGGTCATGTTCGCGGACTTCTGGTCCAGCCCGGCGATGCTCAGCCGCAGCACGCCGAGGTCGAGCACGGTGCCCGCGGTGCTGCCGACCTGCTGGACGCCCTGGGAGAGCGTGGAGACCAGCCCGCCGACGACCGGGATGTCGTTCAGCTGCCCGAACTGGTCGCTCAGGCCCTTCAGCGGCAGCCCGATCGGGATGTCCTTGGTCGGGTGCGCGGCGTCCAGGGTGTAGAGCGTCTTGCCGCCCGCCGCGATGGTCAGCACCGGCGCGGTGTAGTCCACTTTGGACGTCTTGGCGTCACCGGTGGAGGTCACCTTGAGCGTCGGCTGGCTGGCCACCTTGATGCTCAGCGCCAGCGGCGTCCCCTTGAGGATCTCGATGTCCGCGCCCTGCAGCGTCGACGTCGACTGCACGGCCTTGTTCTTCGAGCCCGGGATGTCGACCAGCTTGACCTGCGAGCGCGACGACAGCGTGTTCGGCAGGCTCAGCAGCGAGCCGGTGCCGTTCGCCGCGGTCTGGCCGCCGCCCTGCAGCAGGCCGCCGAGGCTCTGCAGGCCCTTGGTCAGGTCGAACCCGCTCGCGAGCGAACCCGGGTCGAGCTTCGGCTTGAGCGCGTCCAGCCCGAGGTTCGGCATCGACGGGATGACGTTCAGCAGCGACAGGCTCGCCACCGACGTGCTGGCGTCGGCGATGGTGTCGACGCACGGCCCGAGCGTCGGGCTCCACCGCGCGTGCGCGCTCCCGTTGAGCACCCCGACGTTGAGCAGCGGGTTGGCCGGCCCGTTGAGCCCACCGCTGATCGGCTGCGGGTTGTCGGGCAAGGCGGTCTGCACGACGCTGCCCGGCGTCTGCGGCGCGTTCCCGCCCACCGACAGCCCGAACGGCGACGCCTGCGCGATCGACTTCTCGTAGCTCAGGTAGGCGTCCGAGTTCGCCGACGCGCTGGACAGACCCATGCCGGCCTCGAGCGCCGACTGCTTCGGCAGGGTGTCGCCGAACCCGGGCAGGATCGTCTTCGTCGGCACGGCGTTGGGCAGCAACCGGACGATCCCGAGCGCGGTCCCGGCATCCCCGACGGCCTGCCCCAGCGGCTGCGGCCCGATCGGCGCCGAGATCGGCGCCTGCCCGGAACTCGCCGGCTGCGGAATCGGAGTCGTCGGATAGGTCGGGTCGGCGTTCGCCGGCGCCGCGCTGAACAGCAACAACGCCGCGGCCGCCGGCAGGGCCACCGAACGGGGCAGTCTTCGCCGCATGTGCCAGAGCCTCCAGATAGGTCGACCGGTGAGTGAGACCGGCGTCATAGGGCCCTAACGACGGTCCCCCCGGAAAGTGACGGCACGAGCTTCCGCTACACTTGCTCCCGTCGCCAGCGCGAGCCGGAGACATGCCGCCTTAGCTCAGTCGGCCAGAGCGATTCACTCGTAATGAATAGGTCAGGGGTTCGATTCCCCTAGGCGGCTCCGCAGGTCAGGCCCCATCCGAGACACTTCGGGTGGGGCCTGACTCGTCTGGTGGGTGACTAAGTGGGTGACTAAGACGCCTGGTGGGTGGGAGAAGAAAGTTCGCAAGATCACCCGGCGAGGGGAAAGCTGACGCTTAGGCCCCGGCTCCCTTAGGCAGCAGCGGGGCCTAAGTACTTGTAAGGGCAGCGCGAGCAAGGTTGGCGACGCTACGGGGTCTGTACCGAGCAACTGACATGCATTTCGAGGGCCACCCCCGGCGGCCGGCGGCTACCGTTGTCGACACCGCCGCTCCGACCCTGGCCAGTTCGGAGGACGGCGCGCCGCGGTCGGCCCCTGCCTGACGTCGCGGCTTCCCACCCCAATACCTGAAGACGTGAGTGCTACGCGCTCGCGTGCCAGTCAGGATGCAAGGAGACGGCCGTGGAAGTGGTCGGAATCGTCGCTGCGAGTGCGCTACTCGTGCTCTTCTGCGCGTGCGTGGTGGTCGCGCTCGTGAGGAAGAAGCACACATTGGCCGTGCTCGCGCTCGTCGGCGCGTTCATGTTCGGTGTGCTCGCCCTAGAGCAGAAGGACCCCGAGATGGTTCGGGCCGCGGCTGAGTTCGTGGCGAAGGTCTTCGAGAAGCGGTAGGCCGGTGGTCACCTTCTAGCCGAGCGCGTCCGGCGAGGCCGGCCCCCACCCGCCGACTCGGATGGGGGCTGACCTCGGCTGTTCGGTGGTTAAGGCGCATGGTCCGCGGACTGAGAAGGCTCCACATGTTCCCTCGTCGCGGGGAATAGCCGGTCCATCGCCCTTGCACCCGACTCGACCACCGGCCTGATCTGCTTCCGGTAGACCAGCTCCGTCACAGCGGTGCTGCTGTGCCCGACCAACCGCGAGATCTCCTCGATCGGCATCCCGCCGTCCGAGAGGATCGAGACGAAGCTGTGTCGCAGCTCCCGGGGCGTCCACTGTGTCGGCTTGAGCCCGGCTGCCTTGATCACTCGGCGGAAGTCCCGCCGGACGTTGTTGACGTCCCGCTCGGTGCCGACGTTGGTCGCGAAGACCAGGCCCTGTTCACGCCAGTCGTCGCCCGCGACGGACCTGACGGCGTTCTGGGCCAGCCGCTGGTCCTCCAGTGCCCTCACGGCCCGCTCAGGCAGCGCCAGCGTGCGCCGGGACTTCCGCGTCTTCGTCTCGCCCTTGGCGCGGACCGAACGCCACACCTTGACGTTCGGCGGGATCGCCGGCGATGCGTCCGGCTTGCCGACCAGGTCCACGTGATCCCACGTCAGCGGGCGCATCTCCTCGGTCCGCGCGCCGGTCAACAGCGAGACCACGATGTAGGCGCGCATCGGCGACGACTCCGCGGCGGTGAGCACCGCTTCGGCCTGCGCGAGCGTGAGTGCCTTCGACGGCCGGCCATTTCCCTTACCGGCCGGCAGTTCCTCGCACAGCAGCACGACGTTGTGCCGAACCCGTTTGCGCACCTGAGCGCGGTTGATCGCCCTCCGGAGGATGGAGCGCAGATTGCGCAGGGTCGAGGTGACCAGCACTTCCGCCTTCTCCGCTAGCCACTCCTCGACGTCGTCAACGTCGAGCTTCACCAGCGGTCGAGCGCCGATCGCCGGGATGATGTGGTTGTTCGCCAGCGACCGGACGGCCTTGACCGTGTTCGGGTCTCGCTCGCCCCGCCCGTAGCTGTCCAGCCAGTCGTTCACCGCCTGCGCGACCGTGTAGCCGGCCGACGCGTTGACCGCGCCCTCTTCGACGTCGCTGAGCAGTTCCTTGAGCTTCGTCTTGGCTTCCGTCTTCGTCTTGCCGCGTGCCTTCCGCACGATGCGCTTGCCGTTCGGCCGGAAACCAACGGTGACCTCTGCGGTCCAGCGCTGGCGCGGCTCATCCCAGTAGAGCCCGCCGTCCCCACGACTACGCCGCGTGGCCATAGCCGGTCACCTCCGCTTCGCTGATGAGAAGATCCACGTACTGCTGAATGGCTTTCGCCGGAATGAGCCGTGCCCGGCCCTGCTTCACGGACCCGAGGCGGCCGGCGCGCAATTGCTCGTAGATCACCGAACGGCTCATGGAAAGCAGGCGCTTGGCTTCTTCGACCGTGTACAGGTGCCGCGCGGGTACCGCGGCCGGCGTGATGGTGGCGTCCATCGGGTGTGTCCCCTCGGGTCGTGCTGCAGGTCGGTGGAGGCGATGAACACGGGCGCTCCTCTCGGTAGGTGTCACTCGGGTTGTCACTTAGGTTTGGCCTGGTCAGACCGGGTGAAGTGACGGAGTGACAGGTGTGACAGGGGTGGGGTGGTCGCGGGTGTCACTCCCGCGCCGGCGGTGTGACAGCCGGCGAAGTTGTCACTTGGGGTGTCACTCGTGTTTGTGCTGGTCAGCTGCCTGGAGTGACACCGGTGACAGCTGTGACAGGGTGGGTGCGGCACTGCTGTCACCCGCTCCCGGCGCGCTGTAGATGCCGTCCACGGTGCGGGCGAGCTGGCCGGCGTCGCCCATGCGCTTGCAGGTTTGGCGGATGCTGCCCGGGTTGGCGTCGAGCGCTTCGGCGATCGCCTTCGGGGTGAGCGGCCCGTGTTCGCGGAGCAGGCGCAGGATCTGCGCGCGGGTGTCGCCGACCAGGTGATCGGCGGCCGGCCCGTCGAGCTTGGTCCACGCGCCGGCGGTGGCGTCGAAGGACATGGCGTAGTCGGCTTCTTCGACGTCGCGGCCGGTCACGTGCAGCACGCCGTCCGCCTGCCCGCGGCCGCGCTCGAGTACGAGCGTCGCGTCCACGGCGCCGGTCAGGCCGTTGGTGCCGGAGACGAGGTTCTGCCAGTCTTCCGCGCCTTGCTTGCGGACGTGGTGGATGAGCAGGAAGGGGACGCTGTAGTGGTCGGCCAGCTGCTTGAATCGGCCGGCTGCGGCGTAGTCGCCGGCGTAGGCGGACATGCCCGTCGCGTCGGTGCCGCGCATCTTCTCGTAGGTGTCGATGATGACCAGCCGGGCGTGCGGGTTCTCTTCCAACCACTCGACCAGCACGGCGTGACCGCCGGCGGTCATGGTGGGGCAGGCGGTTTCGAGGGTGAGCAGCGGCGCGGCCCGGCCGCCGGCGGCGAGCATCTGCCGCCGCCGGCGCTGCAACCGCCGGCCGGTGTCCTCCAGCGCGCAGTACAGGACCGGGCCGCGCTCTACTCCGATTGACCCGAGCACTGGGTCGCCGTTGGCGATGTCGGCCCCGAGTCCGAGCGACAGCCACGACTTGCCCAGCTTCGGCGCACCGGCCAGCAGGTTCAGCCCTTCCGCGAGCAGACCGGGCACGGCCCACTTCGGCGGCGGGAACTCCTCTCGCATCAGCTCCGCATCGGTCCACCGGGTGCGGCGGGCGGGCGGTGTCGGCACGGCGGCCAGCGGCCGGGGCGTGGTCATAGCGTCTCCCTTGTCGTTCAGGCCGCGGTCTGCAGAAGTGGCGCGTGTCCGGCGTACGAGGCGTAGTGGGCGAGGATCAAGCGCCCGATGCGTTCGGTGACGGCGGGGACGACGGCGTTGCCGAGGGCGGTGATACGGGGGCCGTCCAGTTCGGCGGGAACCCCATCAGCCACTCGATCTGTGCGGGTTCGGGCCGCCATGAACCCATCGACTGGATCACGCCACGGACCCTGGCTTCGGTGGCGGGCGAGTACCGTCCGCCGGTCCCCAACCCCCAGCCCCGCCGGCCCATCGACGCCGTCGGGGTAGGCCAGTACGAACAGGCGTCGTCGTGGGTGTGGGGCACCCAGGGCGCACGCTGGTACAACCGACCATTCGACAGCGAACCCGCGTCGGGAAAGGTCGTCGAGGACGATCGCAAACGCTTCCACGTACCCCAACAGCGCGGCGACGTTCTCGATGAGGACGTATCGAGGTCGAACAGCGTCCAGGGCGTCTCGCATCCAGGGCCATCCCCAGCGGGGATCGCCGATGCCGCGACGGAGTCCGGCTGAGCTGAAGGGCTGGCAGGGGAAGCCGCCAGCGAGCACGTCAACGCGGGGACGTGACTGGCTTCGCCACCACGCGGGTGCGGTGCGGACGTCGTCATGACGCGGGACCTCCGGAAAGTGTCGTTCAAGGACGGAGCGGCAGAACAGGTCAAGCTCGACCTGGCCCACAGTGGTCATCCCGGCCCGTTCCAAGCCGAGTTCCAGACCGCCGATGCCGGAGAACAGCGACAGCACGTTGAGGGTCATCAGGCCACCGCCCGGGGACGCTTGGCGCCGGCGCGCAGGCCGGACGTGATCGTGGTTTCGGCCTCGCGGGCGGTGAACTGCCGCATCCCGATGTGCCGCCCGGCGGCGGTCATCAGCGCCGCGCGCACCTCCTCCTCGGACAGCGCCCCGCCAGCCACCAGCTGCCCGAGCGCCACGGCTGCGGCGTAGAGGGTGGCGTTGCGGTTGTCCTTGGCGTCGGCGACCTTCCCGGCCTCCGCCCGGATCGCGACGTCGAGGTAGCGGGAGCGCCGACTACCGGCCGGGCGGATCGGCAGCACCGGCGCGGCCGGCAGCGGCGCGGGCGTGAGCCGGTCGGCCAGCCAGCCCGGCAGCTCCGCCACCGGCCCGTCCCAGACGAACTCGTAGCGGCCGGCGTCGGTGACCGTGCCGGGGCCGACGACGTAGCCGCCCCACGCGCGGGTGTCGACCTTCCAGCCGAGCCCAGTCCCTCGCTCCCCGCTGGTGTTGCGCAGCACCACGCCGGTCGGAACGCGGTAGTACAGGTGCAGCCCACCGGACGGCGTCCGGACGGTGAGCGTGTCGCCGGGCAGCTCGCGGCCGGCCTCGTCGGCGACGACGGCGAGGACGTCTTCCCCGCACTCCGCGCCGGCCGCGGCCCACCGGTCGGGGATCTCCTCGCCGGGCTTGAGCGTGTCGAGGTCGAGCACGCACAGCCCAGACGGGCCGGCCGCCACGCCGATGCCGTACGGGGCGTGCGCCCAGGCGGCGCGGATCTTGTCCGGGTCGGTGGTGGCGCGCTGCTCCGGGGTCCGGTGCCCGCCGGCGCATCGGCCGGTGCCGGGACACCGGTCCTCCGGGTGCCCGGCGGGGCGCTTGGTGCCGGGGCGCAGCGGGAAGACGTGCCAGCCGCGGGCAGCGGCGTCGAGCGCGGCGTCCACCGTGGTCGTCTGGTTCATCGGGGCACCTCCGGGGTGAAGCGGGCCAGTACGGCGGTGGCGTCGGCGAGGATGTCGGCGTGGTCGAAGGCGATGGCGTCACGGTTGCGGGCCAGCCACGACAGCGGCATCCACACCGCGACGGCGGCGTCGTCGCCGGCGGTGGGCTTGACCGGCCGACGGACGACGGTGAAGAACGCGACGGTGATATAGCGGCCGCGGGGGTCGCGGTCGGGCCGGTCGTAGATGCCGAGCTGTCGTAGGTCGGTGGCGCGGAGTCCGGTCTCTTCGGTCAGCTCGCGCGCGGCGGCGGCGCGGAAGGTCTCGCCGGGGTCGACGTGCCCGCCGGGCAAGGCCCAGCGGCCGGCGAAGGGGTCCCAGCGGCGCTGGATCATCAGGACGTTCCAGGCGTCGTTGCGGCGGGCGAAGGCGAGCACGTCCGCGGTGAGCCGGGCCGTTTCGGGGGTGTCGTGGGTGTGTTCCATCGCGGGTGACCCTTTCGGTTGGTGACTGTGTGTGCCTGTTTTTGGGTAGGGTCGGCCGGCGCGGTGTCCCGGGAGGGAGGCGCGTCACGGGGTGTTGAGGTAGCGGTTTCGGGCCGTGATCAGGGGGTTTGCTCGGGTGGCTCCCTCGCCTCCCTGGTCCAAGTCATTGCTGGTCAGGTGAGGGAGGCGAGTCCGGGGAGGCGGTGAGGGAGAACTCCCCGGATCTAGCGGCCTCCCCTACTCGGCTCCCTGCGTTTCGTCGTCGTCGAAGTCGTCGTCTTCGTCACGCTCCGCGATGGCATCGCGGACGCGGGCGGCGGAGACCTGCATGTGCCCGCCGGTCTTGTACGGCTTGGCCGACTCCGGCAGCGCGTCGGCGAGGTCGGCGAAGCTCCACTCGTCGTAGGTGCCGCGGTCGCGTTCGGTCAGAGCCTGCAACACCTTCTGCGTCCGCATCCGCGCTTCGGTGCCGAGCACGGCCGCGATGTTCGCGAGGTGGTCGACCGGTCCGGCCGGGGCCGGCGCGTCCGGGCCTGCGGGCAGCGTGGCGTGCTCGCGCAGCGCCATGGCGCGCTTGGTGACGGCGTGAGCGTCCTTCGGCGAGACGTAGAACGAGCGGAGCAGGCCCGGCTTCGCGGTGAAGCCTCGCGCCATGCAGGTGCCGACGTCGCCGGGGCCCTCGTCCGTCTTCGGCGTGAGGCCCACCGCAGAGATGCCGGCCTTGTAGGACCCGGTGCCGAGCACGGCGTCGTTGGCCATCTGGTCACCGATGGCGAAGCACGCCTTGTTGCTGGCCACGGACGTGATCTTGCGCGGGAGAGCGTCCTTCGACGGCTCCGGCGTGAGGAAGATCAGCGTGATGGCGTACTTGCGGGCGGTGCTCATCAGCTTGGACGCGACCTCGATCGCCTTCTTGCCGTCCTTGCCCATGAACAGGTTCTGGCACTCGTCGATGACCACGACGCGCGGGCGGAGCCGTCCGTCCTTTTCGGCCAGTGCCCGGGTCACCGCGCGGTCGGTGGCGTGCTCCTTGAGTGCCTTACCGCGCACGGACAGGTCGTCGTAGAGCTCGTAGAGCAGGTTCAGGCACGCGTCCACGGTGTCGTCACCGGCACCGGTCGTGAGCGTCCGAAGCCGCGGCTTCATCGGGTCGTAGTCGGTGTTCTCGGCCATGACCACGACGTCGATGTCCACCACCGGGTCCAGCATCGCGCCCAACACCAGGTTGATCGCCAATGTGGACTTGCCCGACCCCATCATGCCGCCCAGGGCGTAGTTCGCCTCGAACAGCCGGCCGCGCACCACGTCGCCCTTGAGCGTCACCCCGACCGGAACCCCGACGAAGTAGTCCGCGGTCGCGTTGTCCAGGTCCGCGAGCAGCGGCCACGGGTCGACCGGCCCGGACAGGGCACCCGGCTTGGCCACCCACAGGTCCAGAACGGACGGTTGCGGTTCGGTCGGCCACACCTCGCGCGGGTAGCGGACCAGGTTGTGCGCCAACGTGGTCTTCCGCTTGACGATCTCTTCCACCGGGCACGCCGGCGGCAGCGCCACCTGCGCACGCCACCCCTTGCCGTCTTTGTGCGGCGGGGTGATGAACTTGATCCGCCACCCGTCCTTGACCGCGCGGTTGAACCCCGGGATGTTCAGGTTCTTCAGCGCGTTCAGGATGGTGTTCTCGTCGGGCAGCTCGTCCATCGTGTCGCCCTCGATCGGCTTGGCCAGCCACGTCGGCATGTCGCCGTGGGTGCGGCCCTGCTGGTAGAGGTAGCCGGCACCCACGACGGTGCCGGCGACCAGCAGCAGCACCCCGTAGGTCATCAGGAACCACACCACGAACGCCACCGCGTCGAACACGGCCGTGATGGGCGTCAGAATCTCGCCGACCTCGCCGTCGTTGATCGCCAGGATGATGCCCAGGACCAGCAGAAACCCTGTCACACCAACGGAACCGATGATGGCGGCTTTGATCCACTGCCCCGGGGCGCGGAGCCAGTCCATCGTGCGGTCGTGGCGGCGCTGCTTCTCCGACACGTCCGCTTCCTGCCAGTAGCGCAGCATCTCCTGATCGCCGGCGGCTTCCGCGGCGCGCATCATCCGTTCGTAGCGGTTCGCGCCGTGCGTGTCGCGCCACCGGGCCACGACCACCTTGACGCCGGCAGCGGGGTAAGCGACGCCGTGGCGGAACGCGGTCTTGGTGCGCTCGTGCTTGACCACCTTGCGCGCGGTGCGGGCTACGGTCACGACGTCGTGGCCGTAGCCGCGGTACCGGGCGATCGCTCGCGCCTTCTGCGACGTCAGCCGCGCGTACTCCTCCTCGGTGACGATCTCGCCCTCGATCACCTCGTCCTGCTCGGGAGCGATGGGCAGGTGGTGGACGGTGGCCAGCTCGCCGGCGCCCGGGCTCTGCTCGGTGTGCTCGTTCATCAGGTCCTCCGGCTCACTTGCGGTTCGGGTTGGCGTGCTCGTCGCGCAGCTGACGGGCGTACTTCGGCGCGCAATGCAGCGTCTTGCGGATCGACTCCGCCGACTTCGGGTTGATCGCCACGTCGGGGTTGTCGATCGCGGCGGTGAACGCGGCGCGCAGGTCCTCGATCGACCGCGTCTTCGGTGCCCTCGGCGGACGGGGCTTGCGGGTCGATTTCGGCTGCTCTGCCGGGCGATCGAGGGTCAGGATCGAGGCATCGGCGATCGGGCCGTCGTCGGCGCGGCCGGCCTGGTTCTGCTCGGCGAAGAACGCGGCGATCTCGTCGTCGAGCACGTCTGCGGTGTGGGCGTCGAGGTCGACCACGGCAGCCAGCTGACGGCCGTCGAGGGTGTAGCGGCCCGGGGTGAACACCAGCCGTGCCGTCCCGTCCGCGGCGATCTCCGCCACCGCGGTGCGGACCGCGGCGGCCCGGACCTTCGCGACCTTGCGCAGCGTCTGCCGCTCGATCCGGGCGGCGGCCCGCTCCGCCGGCGACCGCGGCGGCGAGGCTACGGCGAGCTGATGCGCGATGACACCGGCGACGGACACGATGCCCATCACCACCGCGGCGTCCCACCCGCGACCCAGGCCGTGCACGACGTTCAGGCCGAACCCGACACCGGCGAACACCCACGTCCCGACCTGCAACGCCCACACCGGCCGCTCCGGGTGCCGGTGCCGGGTGACCTCCACCGCAAGGGCGAACGCCCACATGCCCAGCTCCGACAGCGCCGGCAGCGCCGCGCCGGTCGCGTCCCCGTAGGTCGCGAGTCCGTAGCCGGCCATCGCCGGCACGGCCATGCCCGCGGACACCAGGGCAAGCAGGTAGATCGGCAGCCGCACCCGGTTCGCCGACAGCCACCCCGCGACGCGGGCCAGCGCGGCGGCCCGGCGAGCCCGGCGGGCCTCGCGCTGCTTGTCGGCCAGCTTCACCGCGGCTGCGGCGTCGGCGCGCCGCAGCTCGGCGCGGGCGGACTGCTCGCGCAGCTTCCGATCGGTCGCGGCGGCCGCGTCCTGGCGGCGCTGCTCCGCGGTGGCCGCGTGGTTGGCGCGGCGCTCTTCTGCCCACGTGCTCATCGGGTCACCTCCCGGCTCTGGTGGTCGGTCGTCTCGTCGTCGGTGGCGGCCGGTGTCGCCGGCAGCTGCTTGCGCTCCGCGGTGCCGGC
Source organism: Amycolatopsis sp. NPDC049159 (assembly GCF_040648295.1). Classification (NCBI taxonomy): domain Bacteria; kingdom Bacillati; phylum Actinomycetota; class Actinomycetes; order Pseudonocardiales; family Pseudonocardiaceae; genus Amycolatopsis; species Amycolatopsis sp. NPDC049159. The sequence continues at coordinate 108,763 of NZ_JBEZDL010000017.1, read as the reverse complement.
GCGCAGCCGGGCCTGCTCGCGGTGGTCGCGCACCTCGTGCACCGCCCACCCGGCCGCGACCAGCGCGGACACCAGGGCGAACCACGGGGTGAACACCACGGCCAGGACCAGCGGCCCGAGCACGCCGGCCAGCTCGCCGAAGTGCCACACCGCCCACTCCATGGCCTGCTCCAGGCGGGTCCGCTTCTCGGTGGGGACGTTCATCGGGGCACCTCCTGCCCGGTCGGGAAACCTGCGGGGAAGAACTGGTTGACGCGCCGGCGCGGCGGCTGGGATGCCTGTCGGGTGGCGGCCTGGTCGAGCCGGACCAGCACGCCGGCCAGCACGCGTTCGGCGATCACCAGCGGGATGCGCATCAGGTGCAGGACCAGGAACAGGCACACGGTGCCAGCGAACCGGAGCAGCGCGAGGGTTCCGCGTTCCTGCAACACCTCGAACGTGTTCACCGGAACCTCTCCTTTGCCTCGCGCCGCGCCTTCTCGACTGCTTCCTGACCGGCCTGTACGGCGTCGTGCCAGGCGCCGGAGTCGCTCATCGGATACCTCCGATGCCGTCCAGCTCGGCCAGGGCCAGCAGCCGCAGCTGCGCGGAGACGTCGAGGTAGACGCGGGCGCGATCCCGCTTGGCCGCGGCCGGCACGGTGTCGTTGGCCAGCAGGAACGCGGCGTTGGACATCAGCGACATGCCGAGCTCGTGCAGGCGGCCGGAGAGCTCGCGGGAGATCAGGCGGTTCAGCTCGGCCGGGGTGTAGGTGAAAGCGACCTCGCGGGCCGGGGTGGTGGTGTCTACCATCTGGTGTTCCTCCGTGCGGTTTCGTGACTGGGCGGTGGAACCCGGCGCGGTTGGCGCGTTCTTGGCGGAGTGGGCCGCCGCGTCGGGGCTGATCAGCAGACGGGCAGACATCACGCGGCCTCGCCGTCGAACGTCCAAGTCGCCGGCAGCGCCCACAGCGCCTTACGGGCCGCGCGGCGCTGCGCCCGGCTCACCCGACGCTGGTCGTTGAAGTCGTGCCGGACCGCCCGTTCTGCGGCGTGCTCGTCGGCGGTCAGCTCGGCGTAGACGTCCTGCAACAGCGCGTCGATGTCGGCTTCAGTCAGCCCGTCCGGGTAGACGGCTTCGCCGGCGAACTCGTCAGTGGCCGAGACGGCGGCGTCGATGCGGCGGCGGTTGACGTTGGTGTCCATTGCGGAGTCCTCTCGAAGGAACGTGCTGGTCGGTGAGGTGTCAGAGCGAGCTGAAGAACGTGGTCAGGCTGTGCACGACGTGGCGGACGTGGCCGGCCGCCTCCAGCGGCGAGGACACGACGAACATCAGCGCCGCGGCCACCACGACCAGGCCGATGAGCTTCCGACCGACGCCAGAACCGGTCTTCAGGACCGGGAGTCCCTGTTGCTTCCGCGCCATCGCTGCCTCCTTGTGCGGTGGTGAACCTTGCGGTTCGGCCGGAGTGATCCGGACCACCAAGAAGCTAACAGTTGAATGGTTAGCAGGTCAACTGTTAGGCGTGAGATTGGACAAAAGTGGGTCATGACCTGCGGAAACATGGCGGCCAACTGATAGGTTCTGATACGGTGACCGTTCAGTTGAACCGATGGGCAACAGCCCGGCGAGGAGTAGGCATGTCACGCCCGAGGTCGCCTGTGTCCAGGTCTGAGCCGCTCGCGCAACAGATCGCCCGGAACGTTGAGAACGACATCGAAGCGGGCCGGCTTCGGCACGGTCAGCGGTTGCCCTCGTCCCGTGAGTTGGCGCAAGAGTGGGACGTGAGCGTCTTCACGATCAATGAAGCGATGGACCTGCTCGCCAAGAAGGGGCTAGTGGTGAGCAAGCCGAGGGCTGCCCGCACGGTCAACGCGCCGGATCAGGAGGTTCGCGGGGAGGTTCGTCCGGTAGCTCCGCAGGTGGTCATGATCGGCGGCTATGCCGGCAGCGGGAAGACGGAGTTGGGGCGCGTTCTGGCGCGCGAGACCGGTTGGCCAATGCTCGACAAGGACACCCTGACTCGGTTCGTGGTTGAAGCGGCGCTTGAGATGCAGGGCCTGTCGAGGAATGACCGCGAGTCCGAGACGTACCTAACTAAGATCAGGCCGGCCGAGTATGACTCACTGCTTGAGGCAATGACCGAGAACCTGCAATGCGGGAACAATTCGATCGTTACTGCGCCGTTTGTTCGCGAGTTCGCCGATGAGGGTTGGATTCGACAGCGAGAGTTGCTGTGTCGCAACCTTGGTGCCCAGTTGACGATCGTCTGGGTCTACTGTGATGCGGATACGATGCACACGTACGTGCGCCATCGCAACGCACCGCGCGACGCCACGAAACTTGCCGATTGGGAGACGTACATGGAGGGCGTAGATGTCGACTTCCGCCCTCCGGTTCCTCACGTCGTGATTGACAACTCGGTTTCCGGGGGAGTCATGGCTGAGCAGGCGCGTCAGCTCATCGATCAGCTCACGTCGAACAGCAAAGGGAAGTAATGGCTGCTGCGGCGCTGAAGATTCTCGTTAGCGACGAGGCGGACGACGTCGTTGGCCGTGGCATCCTTGGCGACCTTGAGGGTGTCGAGGTTGTGCCGTACGACCCGAATGTCGCGGAGCTGACGTCGAGCCAAGCGGACGCCACTGTTCTTTTGCCGCCGTACCGCAGCAGCCATCGGCCCATCCGGTTACTCGCGCAACTAGGGTCTCTTCAGATGGTGCAACTCCTATCCGCAGGCGCTGACGAATGGTCGGCGGATGTGCCTGCCTGGGTTACTTTGGCGACTGCACGGGGCGCACACGCCGGACCTGTCGCTGAATGGGTCTTATCTGCGGTGCTGACGCAGTTTCGTCAATGGCCCACACTGGTTCGCTTTCAAGATAAAGGCGTGTGGGCGCACCGTCAGTTCGAGGCGGATACTTTGGCAGGTAAGAAAGCGCTCATTGTCGGTGCCGGCGCAATCGGAGGTGAGGTCGCGCGAAGGCTCGAAGTGTTTGGAGTGGACTCCACGCTTGTCGCCTCGCGTGCTCGGGATGGCGTCTTCGGGGCGGCCGCGTTGCCTGAAATTGTGTCGGGTCACGCTATCGTGGTGATCACGGCTCCCTTGACCGAGAGGACGCGAGGGCTAGTCGGTTCAAGGTTCCTTAAGCTGATGGACGACAACGCCATCCTGGTCAACGCCGGCCGTGGCCAAATCGTCGATACGGACGCGCTGCTCGTCGAGCTGGCGTCTGGCCGTTTGCGCGCGGCGCTCGACGTAACCGACCCGGAACCTCTACCCGGCGATCATCCACTGTGGGCGCAGCGGGGTGTCGTGATCAGTCCTCACTCCGCCCGTACCGTGCCGGGGACCAACCGCCTCTGCTATGAGGTTGCCGCGCAGCAGATCGTCGCGTTTCTGAGGGGGGAGCGGCCGTCCAACGCTGTGTAGTACGGCTGAACCGTTGTCCGGTCTCGGCTTGCCCATCCTGCCGTCGACGGCCCTGTGGCGGCGGTTGTCAGGCGGGTTTGCGGACGAGTCCGGTGTAGGCGGCGATGGCGAGGGTGGCCAGGCCCCAGAGCAGGGCTTGAAGCACCCAAAGGATCACTGTGAACATTTGGCCCCATCGGGTGGCGGTGTCGAGGTCGCAGCGGGCGCGCAGACCAGTCGCGCCGAGAGGGAGCCCACGGTCGATACCAAGGCCGATGAGTTCGACCGGCGAGCACGGAGTGCCGGCGGCGTCGGGCTTCGCAGTGGCGGGTGGAACGCGTTCGGCGGCTTGATGGCCGGGGCGGGTTGTGACGTGCCCGGCGACCAGGCTCAGTCCGGCGGCGAAGGCGAGAACAACGGCGAGGGCGAGAACGAGGCGGTGGGCGCGGTAGCCGTAGCGACCGAGCCACCCCCACAACGCGTGCCGCCCGAGCGCGAGCCTGTTGCCCAGAGCGCGAGGAGCGCGGCGGCGGAGGTCGTGTTGTTGAGCGATTAGCACTTCACGGGCGTTGTTGTCGTGGCCAGCGGCGCGCTCGGTCGCGGCGAGTTGTTGGAAGGGTTGGGGCCGGTAGACGATGGTGTGGTGGACCAGCAGGTGCAGCCATTGACGCCACGAAATCTCCTGCAGGCTGGTGTAGGTAAGTCCGTGGGCTGTGATGGTGCGGTCGCTGTCGGGGCAACGATGGCGGCTCACTTCCTGCCGACCGGCGGCGCACACCACCGCTGGCGGGAAAAGCAACAACCCCGCGATCTGCATCTCATGCAGCACTAGAAGCGGGCCTGAGCTGTTGTCCACTCTGGACACGGATAGTAGAGCCTGGCCACCGATGTGTGCGCCGAGCAGTCGGATCGCGCCGAGTTTTCCGGCGCCGCTGATGGTGGCGTCCCGCATGAACAGGTTGGTGTCGGCGCGGAGGCGTTCGGCGTGTAATGCAGGGCCGGTCGCGTTCGTGACAGTGGCTCGATCGAGTTCGAGCGAGTTGCCGATGTGTGCGCCGAGCAGTCGGATCGCGCCGAGTTCTCCGGCGCCGCTGATGGTGGCGTCCCGCATGAGAAGGCCCATATCGGCGCGCATGCGTTCGGCGACCAGTGCGGGGCCGGTGGAGTTGGTGATGTTGGTGCCTTGATCGAGTTCGAGCGAGCCGCCGACGTGGGCGCCGAGCAGTCGGATCGCGCCGAGTTCTCCCACGCCCCTGATGGTGGCGTCCCGCATGAACAGGTTGGTGTCGGCGCGGAGACCGTCGGCGTGCAGTGCGGGGCCGGCGGCGTTGATGACGGTGGCTCGATCGAGGCCAAGTTGGCCGCGGATGTGGGCGCCGGGCAGTCGGATTGCGCCGTCTTCGTTGGCGCCGACGATGGTGGCGCCCCGCATATTCAGGGTCGCGTTGGTGTGGAGGCCGTCGGCGTGAAGGTGGGTGAGCAGACAGTAGTCCAGCTGTAGGTAGTGAAGGTCCGCATCACGACAAAAGATGCCGTCCAGGAGCGCACATTGCCGCAAGCTCAAGCCTGTGACAGCGGTGATGTGATCGAGGTCGAGCTTTCCAACGATCCGCACGCCCTCCACTCTGATTCCGCGGGGGTCGAGGTCGCCGTGCAGGCCGCGGAGCAGATCGCGGAGCAGTTCGGCTCGTACCCGTAGGCCGGGGTCAGCGGTCACGGTTAGCCCCTCTACCGCCATCGGGGTGGAGGGTTTGGCCCACTCCCCGCGCCGGGCGGCGCTAATGACCTGTTGCTCGAGTTCGGTCAAGTCGGTCAGCAGGGGTGAAGGCTGCGTCTCGTCCACGCCACCATTGTCGACTATGCGCTACGGTGTGTGACATCTGGCGGCCATCTTGTTGCGAGTGGATACACCATTTCTGCACGTGGCAGCTGCAGGACCAGGTGGGTTCCCATCGAGAACCGCTCGTGCTGCACCGTCTGGATCAGCGCGAACTGCGCATTCCCACACGCGAACCACGGTCCAACCCTGCTCCCGCGCCAGCGAGGTTGACCGTGCGTCTCGCTCCCGGTTTCGACGCATCTTCTGTTCCCACAGCTCAGCGTTCGGCCCTGTAAACGGTGTCTTCCTGCCATGGACCGGGCAAGAGTGCCAGTAGTCGCCGTCGACGAAGACAGCGATCCTGTGCCGGGGTAGGACGATGTCAGGAGTACAACCCTGCGCGATCCGTCGGTGAAGTCTGAACCGAGCGCCCGCCGCGTGCAAAGCGCGGCGAAGCAGGACCTCTGGCTCGGTGTCGACCTTCTTCCGTCCACGGAGGTGCCGCCCTTCGCGCGTCGGAATCCAGCCAGCGCCCAAGGTCAGCCCTCTTCGGTCAACGCTGCGATCACCGTCTTGGCAAGGAGCGGTGGCACCGAGTTGCCCAGCTGCGCTTGAATCGAGTTTCGCGAGCCCACAAGTTCAAAGTTGTCAGGGAAAGTGAAGAGCCGCTTCAGCTCGGCAACACGAAGTCTCCGGTTCTCCCAGTGGAAAGGACCCACGTAGGGCCCAGGCTGGGCCTGGATGGTCGGAGCGGGTTTCGCCGGGTCGAGCTTGAGCAGAAACGACCAGTAACGGCTTCGCCACTTGAACAGTGGGTCTGGGTGCCCGCGTTCGGCCGTGTAGTGCAGATAGTTGCCACCCGGAGGGATGTCCGGTAGTAGGTGCCCGTACTGGCCAGCAACCGCGTCCGCCGGTTCAGGCACGGTATGAAGCCCGTCGAGTGCCTCGCCAGCCGTGACGTGAGGGGAGTCGGACTTGCCGACGTCCTGGCGCTCCCACCGGCCGCCATGGGTTGGTTTAGGTAAAGCTGGCGTCCGAGAGCCCTTCGGGGCTCCGACGATCACTAGCCTGGGGCGAGCCTGAGGTACGCCGAAGTTTGCTGCGTTCAGGACCTCCCAGTTGCAGTCGTATCCGTACTCGTCGATCTCGCGGAGCAGACGCTCGAAGTGTGGCCTGCTTTGCCGGTTGTTGTACGTGAGGGCATACACGTTCTCGAGGACGAAGTACTGCGGCCTCAGGTCCCGCAGAACCCGCGTGTACTCCTGCAGCAGCGAGGCGTTCGGATCGAGGCCTTCGCGTTTCCAGTCGAGCCAGAAGCTCGACTTGCTGAACGGGGTGCACGGAGGGCCACCGATGAGAAGCTCAGGTTGCTCCTTCTGGCCCAGGCCAGCGGCCTCACGTATCTGAGCGGAGGACACCTCGAGGATGTTTTGCCGTATGACCGGGGACCTGAGGTCCGGGAAGTTCTTCTCCATCGTGTCTGCAGCGTCGTTGTTGTACTCGACGGCAGCATGTACCCGATAGCCAGCTTGCTCAGCGCCTAGATCGAGGCCGCCAGCGCCGGAGAACAGAGAGACCGCTACACCACGTTCTGGAGCCACATCTCGAGACGATGCCACGACCCCCCGACAGTCTGGGGATGCCACGCTGATGTTCTTGCTCACAGCGCCCCCTTTAGAGTGGTCGCCCAGTCGTCGGTCACCCGCTGAAGTGGGGCGATCCTACCCGGATGCCGTTGGTCCTCGGTGAGGAGTGAAGTTCGACGGTAGCGGAACCTCCAGCTCCCGGTCGGGCCCTTCAAACAGGCCGCCACGACATCGAACTGGTCGATGCGATAGAGCCGGCCTGCGGGGTCGTTCTGCGTGGCTCGCGTCTTCTGGACTTCGACCTTGATGTCACCGTTGGCGTACTTCTTTGGAGACGCGTTCTTGCACTCGACCCGGACGTGCTCGCCCGTGGCCATCGTGACGTCGAAGTCGTGCAAGCCGTCCTTGTCAAGCGGTACGACTTTCGCGATCGAGGTGGTGTCAGAAGTGAGCTGCTTGCCGAGGTGGAACTCAGCGACGCCACCCTTGACGGCTGTGCTGAGCCGGTTGGCCTTGCTGATCATCGTCAAGATCTCGGAACTGGTCATCTCGAACTGAGTTTCCAGGTCATGGGTTGACGTGAAGGTATGGTCAGAGTCTGCTCTGGGTGTGGCGGCTTCGTTCGCGGCGACGAAGCGAAGGGCGGGGTCGAGCGCGAAGTCGGCCGCCGTGCGTTCGAGCCTGACGTAGTCGAGAAGACGGTCCGGCTTGAACATGACCACGGTCTCGAGGCCGCTCGCCGCGCGCGGGTTCGCACGCTTTCGACCGGTGATGTTGTCGCGCTCGAAAACATGCCACCCGCTCGTGTCCGCCGCTGCGACGTTTGCTTCCTTGAACTCGATCGAGATGCCCATGGGCAGCGGGTCGTACAACGACGGGTCCAGGCCGATCAGCAGGCCTGCCTCGAGGTGGATGCCGACGACAAGTGTCGTGTCGATGCCGGCGATGTCCCGGCCGAGCGGGTGGTCGTCCTTCCAGGACGCTTCACCGCCGTAGCGAATCTGCATCCGGTGCTCGTCAGCTGGCCGATTCTTGATCAACCGGTGGTTCGCCGTAAACGGGTACACGAGCACGCCGACGCGTTCGTCGGCTGGAGTCTGGATCCCCAAGTAGACAGGGCTGCGCTTCGGGTCGCTCGCGTACAGCAGCCGAGCGCGTGACCTGTCGACAGCTTCGGTGAGGAACCTGTGAAGCTCTGTCCGGGTGGGCGTGTTATACACCCGTGCGTAAGCGCGATCAGCTACGTATTCCGGCACCCTTCCATCCTTGCGTGTGTTCGGCGTCTTGCTTGCCCGGGGGCTCCAACTGAGCCCTGCGCCCGATTGGGCTCGGCGATCCGCCCTGTGGCTCCGAGGTGTGTGCCGCCGCCCTGTGGTGACCGTCGGCCGAGTGTGACAGGTGGTAGGTGTTCGAGGTGTCACACCTGTCGCTCTGTCACTTAACCTCGTCTGACCTGCGGTTTAAGCTGTGACAGTTGAGTGACAGCGTTGGGAGGCAAGGGTTAACACTCTACTACTATGTCTCTCTAGTCGCTGAGCAGCGAAAAGAGGCTGAAACACCGGTAAGTGGAGGCGTACTCCGCCTAGTGATGTTCCAGCCTCTTTGGTCTGAGGTGGGTGGCTAAGTGGGTGACAATCGGGGTGGCTATGCGCGGACGTGTGCGGACGTTCGTAGACGATGTGCTGCAGGTCAGAGCCCTGCGACCAAGGTCAACAAGTGACGAATTCCGCTCGTAATGAATAGGTCAGGGGTTCGATTCCCCTAGGCGGCTCGTCCAAGTGGAAGGCCTCTGCCCCTTGAGGGCAGGGGCCTTTTTCTTGGCCTCGCGTGTCTTGTGGGGCTTCGCCCCACGCCCCGTCCGGGGCTCTGCCCCGGCCCCCGTCGTGGTTGCGTTGCCGAGTCCGGCGCCGGAGGGTGCGCGAAACTTTGTTCGGGGGAACCACTCTTACGGGTCAAGTTGGAGATGGCGAAGGCCCCCAGCCATGAGCCGGGGGCCTTCGGGAAGCGTGAGCTACTTCGGGGCTACCACCTTCACGACCGTTGCCTTGGCGTCGCCGCGGGGGGTTCGGTAGGTGATCTCGTCGCCCGCTTTGGCGCCTACCAGGGCCAGGCCCAGGGGGCTGTCGGAGGTGATCGCGTCGGCGTCCTCGCCGGGGACCGTCACCACCTGGAACGTCTCTTCGTCGCCGTCCGAGAAGCGGAGGGTCACCGTTGTGCCGTCCGGGAGCTGGGAGTTGCCGTAGCCGCCGTGTTCCATCTTCGCGGCCAGGTCGGCGATCTGGCGGTCGAGCCGGGCGGCCGCTTCGGCGCGGTCGATCACGTCCGCCTGGTCCGCCGCGTCGCCGGTGCGCTCCTGCTCGCCGGGTTGCGGCGCGAGGGCCTCCCGCTGTGCGCGCAAGTTCGCGATTTCCTTCTCCAGCTGGCTGCGCGCAGCCGGGCTGAGCCCCTTGTCCCCTGAGATCACCATGCGCGCATTGTCCGCTGCGCGGACCGGGGTGGCCAATCCGGTTTTTCACCCGAAGGTCATCCGCGGGACGTCTGCCCTAGGATTCGGGGCTGCCGTCCAGTAAGAAGGTAACGAGAATCACCGTGAGCGCAGTCCCCGGTCGCAGCGACCGGCTCTCTCCCAACCAGCTGGCCAAGCAGGAGCAGATCGTCGAAGCCGCGCGCGTGGTCCTCGCCCGCGACGGCCTCGCCGGGTGCACCGTGCGGGCCATCGCCGACGCCGGACCGCTCACCAAGAGCGCGATCCACTACTACTTCGCCGACATCGACGTCCTCATCGACCGCGCGATGGCCGCCCACATCACCGCCTTCGCGGCGGGGCTGCGCGAGGTGGCCGCGAAGCACGACGAACCCCGCCGGCGGCTCTTCGCCGTCCTCGAGGAGTACCTGCGCGTCTTCGCCGCCAACCCGAACGCCGCCTTCCTGTGGTTCGAGTACTGGATCGCCGCCGGGCGCGCGCAGCACCCGCAGGCCATCGACGTCATGCTCACGTCGCTCACGGAACTGCTCGCCGAGCTCCTCGCGCCGCTCGACGTCGACGACCCTCGGGCCCGCGCCCGGGCGCTGCTGTCGTACCTGCTGGGCACCGTCGTCCAGCAGCGGGTGCGCCCTCGGCCGTTCGCCACGCTGCGTGCCGACATCGAGGCGCTCTGCTTCGCGAACTACGGCCAGTAACACCCAATAGATCCGTAGAGGTACGGATTGTGCGGTACGTCCGGCTCCGGCCAAGGTCGAGGAACCCCCGAGAGCAGGAGACGTGATGCGCACACGAACGTGCATGGCAGCGGCCGCGGCCGTCCTCTTGGTGCTCACCGTCGGCGGCCAGGCCGGTGCCGCCCAGCCCGACGGACCGCAGGTTTACGAGGTCAGCGGCACCGGCACCGCCCAGCAGCGCACCGAGGTCGCGCGGACCGGCGCCGACATCCTCGACGTCGAAGGCGCGACGACGACGATCATCGCCAACCCCGGCGAGGTCGCCCGGCTGCGCGCGCTCGGCTTCGGCGTCAAGGCGGTCGGCAAGGTGAACCGCCCGCAGGGCACCGCGACCGTCGAGGACTTCCCGGCCGGCTACACCGGCTACCACACCTACGCCGAAACGCAGACGGAGCTGCAGAAGGCCGTCGCGAACTACCCGTCGCTCGCGAAGCTGAGCAGCGTCGGCACGTCGTACGAAGGCCGCGCGCTGTCGGCGCTCAAGATCAGCGACAACGCCGGCACCGACGAGAACGAGCCCGAGGTCCTCTTCACCTGCAACCAGCACGCGCGCGAGCACCTCACGACCGAGATGTGCCTGCGCATCGTGCAGCGGCTGACCAGCGGGTACGCCACCGATCCCGCGATCAAGCGGCTCGTCGACGGCGCCGAGATCTGGGTGGTCCCGAGCGTCAACCCGGACGGCTCCGAGTACGACATCTCCGGCGGCACGTTCCACAGCTGGCGCAAGAACCGCCAGGGTCCCGGCACCGACACCAACCGCAACTGGGGTTACAAGTGGGGCTGCTGCGGCGGCTCGTCGGGCTCGACGTCCAGCGAGACCTACCGCGGCACGGCGGCGTTCTCCGCGCCCGAGACCCGATCGCTGTCGAACTGGGTGAACTCGCGAGTGGTCGGCGGCGTCCAGCAGATCAAGACGCACATCGACTTCCACACCTACTCCGAGCTGGTGCTCTGGCCGTTCGGCTACACCTACGCCGACACCGCGCCGGGCCTGACCGCGGCCGAGGCGCAGAAGTTCCAGTCGCTCGGCAGGCAGATGGCCGCGACCAACGGCTACACGCCGCAGCAGTCCAGTGACCTCTACATCACCGACGGCAGTGTCAACGACTGGATGTGGGCGCAGCACAAGATCTGGAGCTTCACCTTCGAGATGTACCCGAAGGGCAGCAGCCCGGGCTTCTACCCGCGCGACACCCAGATCGTGCCGCAGACGACCCGCAACGACCAGGCCGTGGACATCATCATCAACGCCGCGATCACCGGCTGACCCCCAGCGGCCAGGTACGCGGCGCGCGAATGGCCTCCTTCCCCGTGGACCGGGGAAGGAGGCCCTCGCGGTTTAGGGTGCGGGCATGCCTCTGTTCTCGTTCGAAGGGCTCAGCCCGCAGGTCCACCCGGACGCCTGGATCGCCCCCACCGCCACCCTGATCGGCGACGTCGTCGTCGAGAAGGACGCCTCGATCTGGTTCGGCGCGGTGATCCGGGCCGACTTCGGCCGGATCGTCATCCGGGAGGGCGCCAACATCCAGGACAACTCGGTGATCCACGTCAACGACGGCGTCTGCGAGGTCGGCAAGAACGTCACCGTGGGCCACCAGTGCCTCGTGCACGACTGCACGATCGGGGAGCAGGCGCTGATCGGCAACGGCTCGACGGTGCTCGACAAGGCGAAGATCGGCGCGCGGGCGCTGGTCGCGGCCGGGGCCACCGTCACGCCGGCGACGGAAGTGCCGGACGAGGTCATCGCGATGGGCAGCCCGGCGAAGAAGTTCGTGCCGCTGACCGACTCCGCGCGCATGTGGGTCGAGCACAACGCGGCGATCTACCAGGAGCTGGCCCGCCGGCACCGCGCCGGGACCAAGCCGATCGATTGAAGTTGACCCTCCAGTAACTGGAGACCCTAGCTTCGGGGCATGGCTCCGAAGAAACTCACCCACCAGGTCACCCTCGAGCTCACCGCGGGCAACGCCCCGGTCGTCGACCTCGGCAAGATGCTGGGGCAGACCGGGGTCAACCTCGTCGAGATCAAGAAGGCGTACGACGCTTCGACGGCGGCCCAGCGCGGCGACGTCGTGCCGGTCGTCGTCTCGGTGTTCGAGGACCGCTCGTTCGCGCTGCGGCTCAAGACGCCGCCGACGTCGTTCCTCATCAAGAAGGCGTTGGGGGACAAGGGTTCCGCGCGGCCGGGGCACGAGGTCGCCGGCAAGCTCACGACCGACCAGCTGCGCGGGATCGCCGAGCGCAAGCTGCCGGACCTGAACCCCTCCGACGTCGAAGCGGCGATGCGCACGATCGCGGGCACGGCGCGCTCCATGGGCGTCGTGGTCGTGGACTGACGTGCGCAAGCACGCGGTGGTGCCGCCGTTCCGCGCGCTGGACCCCGAGCTCGGGGTCGCGGAACGGTTGCTGCGTCAGGGAAATCCGCAGCTGAGCGCGATCGTCGCGCGGCTGCCCGACGAATCCGCGGCCGCCCGCCGCCTCAACGCCGTCCTGGCGGAGGCGGGTGCGCGGCCGCGGCTCGTCGCGACCGGGACGGCGTGGCGGATCGGTTACGTGACGCCGTACGCGGGCACCGGCGAGCTGGCCGCGGGCGCGGCCGGGCTGGCCGAACTCGTCGCCGTCGGCGGCTGAAGCGCTGTGCCACCTGCGCGCGGCCGTTCTGCGACCGGACGTCGGGCTGCACCCGCAAGTGGTGCGCCGAGCACCGCCGGGGCACTGGCTGGGTGGACTAGGCTCTTCCCCGCAGCAGCGACTGGCGCCATCGAGGTGGAGCACCACCGGGAAGCGACGACGAGGCCCGCACCGCGCGCCTGGGTGAAGGCCACTCCAGAGCCGGAGCACGCCATGACCCACCAGCCGAAACTGAACGCGCTCACCGCCGCCGACCCGCAGATCGCCGGGCTGGTCGAGGACGAAGCGAAGCGCCAGCACGACAAGATCCGCCTGATCGCCTCGGAGAACTACGTCTCGCAGGCCGTCCTCGAGGCGACCGGCAGCGTGCTCACCAACAAGTACTCCGAGGGCTACGCGGGCAAGCGGTACTACGAGGGCCAGCAGTTCATCGACCAGGTCGAGCAACTCGCCATCGACCGCGCGAAGGCCGTGTTCGGCGCCGACCACGCGAACGTCCAGCCGTACTCCGGCTCGCCGGCGAACCTCGCGGTCTACCTCGCCTTCGCCGAGCCCGGCGACACCGTGCTGGGCATGGGGCTGCCCGACGGCGGCCACCTCACCCACGGCTGGGGCGTGTCCGCGACCGGCAAGTGGTTCACCCCGGTGCGCTACGGCGTCACCAAGGAGACCGGCCGCGTCGACCTCGACCAGGTCCGCGACCTGGCCCGCGAGCACCGGCCGAAGCTGATCTTCTGCGGTGGCACAGCGATCCCGCGCACGATCGACTTCCCGGCGTTCGCGGAGATCGCCGCGGAGGTCGGTGCGGTGCTCGTCGCCGACATCGCGCACATCGCCGGCCTCGTCGCGGGCGGCGCGCACCCGTCGCCGGTCGGGCACGCGCAGGTCATCACGACGACCACGCACAAGACCCTGCGCGGACCGCGCGGCGCGATGATCCTGTCCGACGCCGAGCACGCGAAAGCCGTCGACAAGGCGGTGTTCCCCGGCCTGCAGGGCGGCCCGCACGACCACACGACGGCGGCCATCGCGGTCGCGCTCGGCGAGGCGCAGCAGCCGTCGTTCAGCGAGTACGCGCACACGATCGTCGCGAACTCCCGCGCGCTGGCGGACGCCTTGCTGGCGAAGGGCTACGACCTGGTTTCCGGCGGCACGGACAACCACCTGCTGCTGATCGACCTGACGAACAAGGCGGTCGCGGGCAAGCCGGCGGCGAAGGCGCTGGACCGCGCGGGCATCGAGCTGAACTACAACACGGTCCCGTTCGACCCCCGCAAGCCGTTCGACCCGTCCGGCATCCGGCTCGGCACGTCCGCGATCACCACCCGCGGCCTGCGGCCGGAGCACCAGGCCCAGGTGGCGGACTGGATCGACCGCACGATCACCGCGGCGGCCGCGGCCAACGAATCCACTCTCGACGCGATCGCGGCGGAGATCCGCGAGTTCCTGGCGCCGTTCCCGATCCCGGGCTACTCCGCCTGACGCAGGATTTTCGCCGCCGCCGCGTGCAGGCCGGGCGCGGCGGCGAGGAAGCTGCCGGCCGACGGCGTCCACGGGGCGCCGTCGGCGGTGGTGACCACCGCACCGGCCTCGCGCGCGACCAGTGCCGCGCCGGCGAGGTTGGTCGCGTCACGGCCGTACTGCCAGAACAGGTCCAGCCGTCCCGCGGCGACATCGGCGACCTGCCACGACGTCGGCCCGAGGTTCCGCACGGCGGCGACCTCGGTGAGCACGGCGGTCAGCGACCGCCCGGCGGCTTCGGCGACGCCCGGCTGTCCGGCGACGAACGGCGGCTGGCTGGTGGCCGCGACGACCGCGTCCAGGGATGTCTTGCGTGAAGGCGAGATCGGCACGCCGTTGCGCCACGCGCCCGCGCCGCGCTCTGCCGAATAGGTCTCGCCGAGCCGCGGCGCGTGCAACACGGCCAGCTCCGGTTCGCCGTCCCGCAGCAACGTCACGGTGAGGCAGTACTGCGGCAGGCCCTGCAGCAGTTGGACGGCGCCGTCGAGCGCGTCGACCACCCAGACCTCACCGTCGGGCACGTCTTCGAACTCGCCGACCCAGCCCGCGGCCGGCCGGAGCTCCGCGAGCGCCGCGCGCAGGCTCACGGCCAGGGGACCGTCGACGGCCGAGAAGGTGGTGGCGAGCTCGTCGAGCGAGGTCGGCGGGTGCGCCGGCCGCCGCACGCCGGTCGCCAGGGTTTCCACGATGTCGATCACTGATTTCCGCATGCGCCCAGGATCGAGCCAGGCCGGCTGTTCGAGGTACTCCAGCGCGCCGCGATGAGCGAAACTGGACTGCATGGTGCAGCTGATGAACGAAATCGAACAGCGGGTCGTCTCCGCTCTTCAGCTCGACGGCCGCTCCGGGCCCGGCCGGATCGCCGAAGTGCTCGGCCTCTCGCCGCGCACGGTCGCCCGTGCCATCGCCCGGCTCCGAGCCGACGGGCGGCTGAAGGTCGTCTGCGTCCCCGATCCCGCGCACGGCCTGCGCGGTGCACTGCTCCTGCGGGTCAGGGTCCTCCGCGGCCGGACGCCGGTGATCGCCGACGCCCTCGCCGCCCGCGACGACGTCCTCTTCGTGGACATCCTCGCGGGCGGTGAGGAGATCAGCGCCGTCGCGCTCGGCGGGCTCGACGGCCGGCTCGTGCACGACGCACTGCCGTCGACCTCGGCCGTCACCGAGCTGCGCGCGCACTCGGTCCTGCACGTCTTCTCCGACGCGACGCAGTGGCGCACCGGCCTGCTCACCGACGCCGAAGTCGCCGCGCTCACCCCGCCTCCGCCCGGCGAAGACGTGACCCTGGACGACCTCGACCGCCGGCTGCTGGACCGGCTGGCCGTCGACGCGCGGCTCGGGCCCGGCGAACTGGACGCGGAGGCGCCGGAGTCGACCGTCCGGCGGCGGATCGACCGGCTGGCCGCGGCCGGGCGGATCCGGACCTACGCGAACGTCGACGTCGCAGCGCTCGGTCTGGGAGTCGACGCCAACGTCTGGATGACCGTCCCGCCGGGGCGGCTCGACGAGGTGGGACGGGCGCTGGGGCGGCACCCGATGGTCCACGGCACCCTCGCCACGACGGGCGTCACCAACCTGATGGCCGCCGTCTGGTGCCGGGACCTCGGCGACCTCTACACCTTCGTGACCGGCCTCGACGTCCCCTCCGCCGAGGTCACCGTCGTCGCGAGGGCCGTCAAGCGAGCCGGGAGACCGGGCTCACAAAAAAGTTGATTGCACCATACAAGCTTCCGGGGAATACTTGGTCGAGACAAGTAGTTGAGCGGTACAAGCAACTACGCGAATCGAGGGAGACCACCATGAGCGACACCTCCACGGCGGAAGGAGCAGCCGCTACGAACGGCAAACTGAGCCACCGCCAGATCCTCACCGTCCTGTCCGGCCTGATGCTCGGCATGTTCCTGGCCGCACTCGACCAGACCATCGTCTCGAGCTCGATGCGGACCATCGCCGACGAGCTGCACGGCCTGTCCCTGCAGGCCTGGGCCACCACCGCCTACCTGATCACCGCCACGCTCTCCACGCCGCTGTACGGCAAGCTGTCCGACCTCTACGGCCGCAAGCCCATGTACCTGACGGCGATCTCGCTGTTCCTGATCGGCTCGCTGGCCAGCGGCATGGCCACGTCGATGTACGAGCTCGCCGCGTTCCGCGCCTTCCAAGGGCTGGGCGCCGGTGGTCTGATGTCGCTCGCGCTCGCGATCATCACCGACATCACCGCGCCGCGTGAGCGCAGCAAGTACCAGGGCTACTTCATGGCCGTCTTCGGCATCTCGAGCGTCGCCGGGCCGGTCGTCGGCGGGTTCTTCGCCGGCATCGACACCTTCGCGGGCATCACCGGCTGGCGCTGGGTCTTCCTCGTCAACGTCCCGATCGCGCTGGCCGCGCTCGTCGTCGTCACCAAGGTGCTGAACCTCCCGCACACCCGCGTGGACCAGAAGGTCGACTATTGGGGTGCCGTCACGCTGGCCACCGGGCTGGTGCCGCTGCTGATCGTCGCCGAGCAGGGCCGCGAGTGGGGCTGGGGTTCCGCCGCCTCGATCGCCATGTACGTCGTCGGCGGCCTGGGCGTGGCCGCGTTCGTCTGGATCGAACGCCGGATGGGCGACGCCGCCCTGCTGCCGCTGCGGCTGTTCAAGCGGCCGGTGTTCCGGATGGCCACGCTGGTCACCGTCGTGCAGGGCGCCGGGATGTTCGGCGCGATGATGTCGCTGCCGCTCTACCTACAGATCGTCAAGGGCGCGACGCCGACCCAGGCCGGCCTGCAGATGCTGCCGCTGACGCTCGGCATCATGGTCGCCAGCCTGACCAGCGGCCGCCTGATCGCCAAGACCGGGCGCTACAAGATGTTCGCCGTGGCCGGGATCGGCCTGATGGCGGCGGCGCTGTTCGCGCTCTCGACGATCACCGTCGACAGCTCGCTGGCGCTGGTCATGGTGATCGCCTTCGTGATCGGCCTCGGCCTCGGCGCCTCGATGCAGACGCTGGTGCTGGCCGCGACCAACGACGTCCGCCCGCAGGACATCGGTGTCGCCACCTCGGCGGCGACGTTCTTCCGGCAGATCGGCGGCACGGCGGGCACCGCGGTGTTCCTGTCGATCCTGTTCGGCACGGTCGGCGACCGGATCGCGAACGCCATCCGCTCGGCGATGACGAGCCCGGCCTACGTGTCGGCACTGGCCCAGAACCCCGCGTTCGCGCAGCAGCTGAAGAGCGGCGGGCTGGACGTCAACGACACGTCGTTCCTGTCCTCGCTCGACCCGACGCTGGCCCGGCCGATCCTGCAGGGCTTCGCCGAGTCGATGAGCACGGTGTTCCTGGTCGGCGGGATCGTGCTGACCGTCGGGTTCGCCCTGGTGTGGTTCCTGAAGGAGAAGCCGCTCTCGGACAAGTCGGCGATGGAGCAGCGCGCGGACGCCGAGGCGGAGGCCGCCCCGGCCCTGGCACTGGCGCACTGACCCGCTGGAACACGAAGAGGCCCCTCGGAATCCGAGGGGCCTCTTCCGCGTGCCGTCAGTGGTCGGCGCCGCCGTTGGCCTTCTCCTTGGCCAGCCGGTCGGTCTCGCGCTCGTACGACCGGGCGATCTCCGCCTCGGCCTCGGTGCGGCCGACCCAGGACGAGCCTTCGACGCTCTTGCCGGGCTCGAGGTCCTTGTAGACCTCGAAGAAGTGCTGGATCTCCAGGCGGTGGAACTCGTTCATGTGGTGGATGTCGCGCAGGTGCTCGAGGCGCGGGTCGTTCGACGGAACGGCGATGACCTTGTCGTCCGGGCCCTTCTCGTCGGTCATCCGGAACATGCCGATCGCGCGGCAGCGGATCAGGCAGCCCGGGAAGGTGGGCTCCTGCACGAGCACCATCACGTCCAGGGGGTCGCCGTCCTGGCCGAGGGTGTCGTCGATGAAGCCGTAGTCGGCCGGGTACTGCGTGGCCGTGAACAGGGTCCGGTCCAGCTTGATGCGGCCGGTCTTGTGGTCGACCTCGTACTTGTTGCGCTCCCCTTTGGGGATTTCGATCGTGACGTCGAACTCCACGGCGTCCTCGCTGCTTCTTTATAGATCCGGGCGTGCCCGCGGCTCGCGGGCGGCAACCTTCATGACTGTCTTGACGTCTCCTAGTGTGGACTACGGCCTGCCGCGGGTCCGCATCGATGTCGGCCACGCGGCATGTGACCTTGGCCCCTTCCGGGGCAGGTGAGAAGGAGTGGTGGGTGCCGGAAAACGACCAGCCGATGTGGCCTTCGTCGGACGAAGACCGCTCGTCGTCGGGCGCGCGGAAGACCACCCCGATGTCGCTGCCCGACCCGCCGCCGGGCGCGCCGGGGGAGTCCGGCGTGCCGAAGGTCACAAGCAGCGAAGCCCCGAAGGGGTCCTGGTTCGCGCCGAACGTCGCGCCCGAGCCGGTCCCCGGCCTCAACGCGCCGGCCGAGGAGCCGCCGCCCCCGCCGCCCCCGGCCAAGCAGGACCTGGCCGACCGGCTCGGCAGCCGCGAGCCGAAGCGGCCGGCCGAGGCGGGCACCGAGTACATCCAGGCCGAGCCGCCGGTCGCCGAGAGCACCCAGTTCATCGAGGTGAAGCAGTCCGAGCGGACGCCGGTCGTGCCGGTCGAGCGCGACGTCTGGCCCGCCGACCAGCCGGAACGCCGCGAGGAACCGCAGCAGCAGCAGTGGCGTGAGGAACTGCAGCTGTGGCGCGACGAGCAGCAGCGCCGCGAAGAGCAGCTGAAGCGCGCGGACGATCAGCGCCGTGACGAGCCGCAGCGCCCGGAAGAGCCCCAGCAGCCCTGGGCCCAGCGCATCGAGCTGCGGGAGAACCGCGGCGGCGACCGCCCGGCCGAACCGGGTGAGCGCCGGCCCAGCCTGCCGCCGGAGCCGCCGCGCGGGGTCGTGCCGTCGGCGTCCGCCGGCTCCCTCGCCCGGCCCCAGCGGATCGAGCCGGACGGGCAGCGGTTCGACGCCGAGGCGACCGTCGGGATCGAGCGGCCCACCCAGTTCCCCGCCGCCTTCCAGCAGCAGCCCCAGCCGCGGAACGAGCCGCCGCGGCCCGAGCAGCGGCCGCCGTCCGAGCCGCCGCCCGCCGCCGAAGCGCCGCCCTCAGAGGAGCCGCCGAAGAAGCGGAAGAAGGGCAAGCTGATCGCGCTCGTCGTGGTCGTCCTGCTGGTGCTGGCCGGGGGCGGGGTCGCCGCGGCGATGCCGAAGGTGTCGAACCGGCTGGGCCTGCCGTGGGCGCCCAACGCGCCGAAGGGCGACAGCCCGGACCCGGTCGCCGCCACGCGCCAGCTGCAGGGGCCCAACACCGCCGGCACGGCGCCAACCGCCAACGGCGTCAAGTCCGTGCTGGCCTCGGCGGCCGGCAACGGCGCGCTCGGCCAGCTCACCGGCAGCGTGATCGACCCGGTGAGCGGCACCGTGCTGTGGGACCGCAGCTCCTCGACGCCGGTGACGCCCGCGTCGACGACGAAGGTGCTCACGTCGGCGGCCGCGCTGCTCTCGCTGGACCACAACCTGCGGTTGTCGACCAAGATCGTCCAGGGCGCCGACCCGGGCACGGTCATCCTGGTCGGCGGCGGCGACACGACGATCACCAACCTGCCGCTCGGCACGGACTCGCCGCTGTACCCGGCCGGCGCGCACGTCGACGACCTCGTCGCGCAGGTCAAGAAGGCCGCGCCCGGCGTCAAGAAGGTGCAGGTCGACCTGACCCTGTTCAAGGGCGCGACGACTGCGCCGGGCTGGGAAGCGGGCGACGCGCCGTCGACGTACGCGACGCAGATGGCCCCCGTGATGGCCGACGGCGGCCGGATCAGCCCCAAGGACAACAACTCGCAGCGCACGGCGAACGCGGGCAGCGCGCTGGCCTCGTCGATCGCGTCGAAGCTGGGTGCGTCGGCCGCCGGCCAGGCGACCGCGCCGAAGGACGCGAAGGTGCTCGGCGAGGTCAAGTCGGCCCCGCTGACCGAGCTGGTGTCCGACCTGATGGTGCTCTCCGACGACGTCCTCGCCGAGGCCATCGCCCGTCAGGTGGCGCTGGCGAACGGCGAGGAAGCGAGCTACGCGGGCGGTGCGAAGGCGACCATCAAGGTGCTGAAGGACCACGGGTTCGACGTCTCGGGCGTCGACCTCTCCGACGGCAGCGGCATCTCGTCGCTCAACCGCATCCCGGCGCGGCTGCTGACCCAGCTCCTGGCGGCCGCGGCGGCACCGGAGGGCAAGAACCCGGGCACCGGCAAGCTGCGCCCGGTGCTGGCGGGCCTGCCGGTGGCGGGCGGCTCCGGCACCCTCGCCGACAAGCGGTTCGACACCCCGGCGTCGCAGGCGGGCCGCGGTTGGGTGCGGGCGAAGACGGGCACGCTGACCGGGGTGAACACCCTGGCCGGGCTGGTGCTCGACCAGGACGGCCGGGTGCTCGTGTTCGCGTTCATGTCCAACGGCTCGGACACCGATCCCGGCCGGGACGCCATCGACGTGCTGGCCACCAGCCTCCGCAAGTGCGGGTGCGCCTAGCTGTAGTGACCATGGACGTTGTTGACGGTTGAGCGGCGCGTCGGGTTGATCAGAGCGAAGACCTCCGTGTGTGGTGCTGGTGTCTGACGCCATCACCGATCACAACGGAGGCCTTCGTGTCCCACCGTTGATGCCCGGTTGACCCTGCACGGACGCAGGCTGCTGATCGACCGTGTCGCCGCTGGACGCCCGGTTGCCCACGTCGCCGCTGAGCTGGGAATCTCCCGCGCGACCGGCCACAAAGGGATTCGCCGCCGCGCCACCACCGCCCTCGCCGACCTCGGCGCCCGAGCCCGCTTCACCCGCCGCTACCGACCTCAAACCAACGGAAAAGCCGAACGCTTCAACCGCACCCTCGCCGAAGAATGGGCCTACGCCCAACCCTTCACCAGCTCACACCACCGCGCCGAAGCACTAGCCGAGTTCCCGCACCGCTACAACCACCACCGAGCCCACACCTCACTCGGCGGAAAGCCACCCATCACCCGAGTCAACAACCTCACAGGGCAGTGCGCCTAGCGCCGGGCCGCCTCGGCAACCCGTTCGATCTCGGCCCGGCGCGCCTCCCGGGCGACGGCGTCGGG
The DNA here is from genome assembly GCF_040648295.1 of Amycolatopsis sp. NPDC049159. Lineage (NCBI taxonomy): Bacteria > Bacillati > Actinomycetota > Actinomycetes > Pseudonocardiales > Pseudonocardiaceae > Amycolatopsis > Amycolatopsis sp. NPDC049159. Next base: position 87,515 of record NZ_JBEZDL010000017.1, on the reverse strand, counting down.
TTCCCGCGCCATGGCTTCCGCGTCGAGCCCGGTCGTGCCGTCGAGCTGCTCGCGCAGGATGTCGGCGTGCCCGGCGTGCCGGTTGATCTCGGTCAGGAAGGTGACGAGGACCTTGAAGAGGGTCACGTCGGTGTGCGCCCACACCCGCCGGTAGCGGCCGGCGATCTCCGCGCGGGTCTCGTCCTCGGTCGCCCACAGGTCGGTGCCGCGCTCGGGCAGCGGCTCGGGGAACGGCCGGCCGAAGACCTCGCCGAAGTAGCGGGCTTCCCAGGTCGACAGGTGCTTGACCAGGCCGAGCAGGTTGGTCCCGGTCGCGGTCAGCGGGCGGCGGACGTCGTGTTCGCCGAGTCCGTCGAGCTTCGCGAGCAGCGCTTCGCGGATCCAGCGCAGCTCGTCGTGCAGGTACGCCTTGGCGTCGTCGTCGATCACGGACGCCAGCTTGCCGCACCGCGTACCTCTCCGTGTGCGAAGCGTGCGTAGATCGTGGCCGGAAACCGGCCCGGGCCAGGTAGCGTCGGAAGGGTGAGTCAGGAAACCGAGACCCGGCCCATGGTCGACTGGGCGATCGCCGCGCAGACCGGCGCGCTGCTCGTGCGCGGCGGCCCGCAGGTCCCGCGCGAAGAAGCCGAAGCAGCCGTCACCGACCTCCGCGAGCTGACGATGGAGGCCGAGGGGCACGTCCGGCAGCTGACGAACCTGGGCCTCGACCTGCCGCTGCTGCCCGGCGAGGTCGTCGACCGGCCCGGCTGGGTGCGGTCCGCCGCCGCCGGGCTCGGCGCGCTGACCGGGCGCGCGCTGCCGCAGCAGGGCGGCCCGCTCGGGCCGATCCTCGCCGGGGGCGCCGGCGTCCAGACCGGCTTGGTGCTCGCGTTCCTCGCCAGCCGCGTGCTCGGCCAGTACGACCCCTTCGGCGGGCCGGAGCGGGACGGGCAGCTGCTGCTCGTCGCGCCGAACGTCGTCGCCGCCGAACAGGCGATGAACGTGCCGGGCCACGACTTCCGGCTGTGGGTCTGCCTGCACGAATGCACCCACCGGCTGCAGTTCACCGCGGTCCGGTGGCTGCGCGACTACTTCGCCGACGAGGTCGAGCGGCTCGTCTCGGGCCTCGCGGGCGGTGGCAGCGACAGCCTGTCCGACCTGTTCGGCCGGCTGCCCGAGGCGATCAAGCAGGGGCCGAAGCTGAACCTCGCGGAGCTGCTCCAGTCACCGAAGGAGCGCGCGGTGTTCGACCGGCTGCTGGCGCTCTCGACGCTGCTCGAAGGCCACGCCGACTACGTGATGGACGCCGTCGGGCCGCAGGTCGTCCCGAGCGTCGACACGATCCGCGAGCGGTTCACCTCCCGGCGCAAGGGCGGCGGCGTCTTCGACCGGCTGCTGCGCGCGCTGCTCGGCGTCGACGCGAAGATCCGCCAGTACGAAGAAGGCGCGAAGTTCACGAAACACGTCGTGGACGCCGTCGGCATGGACGGCTTCAACGCCGTCTGGCGCTCGCCGAACACCCTGCCGTCGCGCGCCGAGATCGCCGATCCGGCGGCGTGGGTCCGGCGCCTGCACGGATGACCGGGCCGGCGGTCGCGGCCGTCCGCCGGGCCGTCCGCGCCTTCCTGGACGTCGTCGAGGCGCCACCCGAGATCTGCGTCGCGGTCTCCGGTGGCGCCGACTCCCTCGCGTTGGCCGAGGCCACCGCGTACACCGCGCACCGCGGCGGGCACGTCGTCCGCGCGCTGGTCGTCGACCACGGCCTGCAGGACGGCTCGGCGAAGATCGCGCGGGACGCGGCGGCCGCGGCGAAGGCGCTCGGCGTCGACGAAGCCGAGGTGCGCCGGGTCGACGTGACCGGCGCCGGCGGCCCGGAAGCCGCCGCCCGCAAGGCCCGCTACCGGGCGCTGGCCGGGCACGGGCTCGTCCTGCTCGGCCACACCCTCGACGACCAGGCCGAAACCGTCCTGCTCGGCCTCGGCCGCGGCTCGGGCCCGCGCAGCGTCGCCGGGATGCGGCCGCACGACCCGCCGTGGGGACGGCCGCTGCTGGCCGTCGCGCGCGCCACCACCCGCGCCGCGTGCGCCGAGCTCGGCGTCGAGCCGTGGGACGACCCGCACAACGCCGAACCGCGCTTCACGCGCGTCCGGTTGCGCACCGAAGTGCTGCCGCTCCTGGAAGACGTCCTCAACGGCGGGGTGGCGGGCGCGCTGGCCCGCACGGCCGCGCAGCTGCGTGAAGACAATGAGGCGCTGGACACAATGGCGGACGTGATCTTCACCCGCGCGGGCGGCGCCGAAGGGCTGGATGTCGGGCTCATCGAGGCCGAGCCCGCGGCACTGCGGCGGCGGGTTCTTCGCAGGTGGTTGCTGCAATCGGGTGTGCGCGAGCTCACCGACGCGCACCTCCGTGCGGTCGACGGGCTGGTCGCCCGGTGGCGTGGTCAGGGTGGTGTCTGGTTGCCCGGCAACTTGGAGGCGCGGCGGGCGCATGGCAGGCTCTGCGTCAGCTCCCAACCCACCACACGAGGGGAATGACCCGTGTACGAGGGCGAAATCGCCTCCGTGCTCGTCACCGAGCAGCAGATCAAGGACAAGATCACGGAACTGTCGGAGCAGATCGCCGCCGACTATCCGGCCAACGGGCAGGGTGAACTCCTGCTGGTGGGTGTCCTGAAGGGTGCGGTCATGTTCATGACCGACTTCGCCCGCGCGCTGCCGCTGCCGACGCAGCTGGAATTCATGGCCGTCTCCTCGTACGGCTCGGCGACGTCGTCGTCCGGTGTCGTGCGGATCCTCAAGGACCTCGACCGCGACATCGCGGGCCGGGACGTCCTGATCGTCGAAGACATCGTCGACTCCGGCCTCACGCTGTCGTGGCTGCTGAAGAACCTCGCCAGCCGCAACCCCGCGTCGCTCGAGGTCGTTTCGCTGCTGCGCAAGCCCGAAGCGGTCAAGGTGGACGTGCCGGTCAAGTACATCGGCTTCGACATCCCGAACGAGTTCGTCGTCGGCTACGGCCTCGACTACGCCGAGCGCTACCGGGACCTGCCCTACATCGGGACGCTGGACCCGAAGGTCTACACCGCGTAGTGCGCCGGCGGAGTTCACCGACCGTTCACCGCAACTACCGGATTCGCGGAACCCCGGTGGCGAAGTTTGCGTCATAGGCTCTGATCACGTGCGTTAACCTATGCGAAGACCATTCGTGCCCGCGGTGACCGGGTCGGGGGAACGGGAGAGAGTTCTGATGGGGAACAGCAGCGCTGCCGACGCGAACGCCTTCAAGGCCGCGGCCGCGGCGGGCCAGGTCGGGATCGACCCGGACGCCGCGCAGACCGTGCTGAACAAGATCCGCACCGGCAAGGACGCGGTCGAAGCCCTGCTCAGCGGCGCGGGCACGCTCGCCCAGCCGCCGAAGCTCGGCGACAACCCGGTCGGCAACGCGATGGCCGCGAAGTTCGTGCAGCGCGCGGACGGCGGGGGCGACTCCTACGCCGCCGCGCTGCAGAACCTGCTCGACCAGTACTCGGCCGCGGAGGAGGGCATCGTCACGGCGATGTCCCGCTACCACGAGATCGACAACGCCGCCGCCGAACCGTTCCGCAACGCCTGAGTCCGAGGGGGATTTCGCAGTCATGGCTCCGAACCGCAGCGACCAGCCTTCGTCGACCACCGGGGGCTCGACCGACCCGGGCTCGCTCGTCCCGCTCGGGGACAACTCGTCGTCGCAGAACATCGTCGACACCGCCCGCGGCCGTTCCGACGGCTTCGACATGGGCAGCGACCGCGCGATCGCGAACCCGCCGAACTGGAACGCGCAGGAAAGCCAGCAGCTCTACGCCGGCGCGGTCAACAACAACGACCCCGGCACGGCCGAGGCGACCGGGCACGCCTGGGCGCACCACGGCACCGAGCTGAAGCAGGCGTCCGACCACCTGTACAACGCGATCGCCGAGCTCGGCAACGCGTGGGTCGGCCAGGGTGCCGGCGGTGCGCAGGGCGCGCTGGTGGCCATCGCCAACTCCGGTTCGCAGGCTTCCGAGGCCGCGCACACGATGTCCGACCGGCTCGCCCGGCAGGCCGCGGCGGCCGCCGAGGTCAAGAAGATGCCGGCCCCCAAGGACTACGACCCCAAGCAGTCCATGGCGGCGGCGCTGGCCGGCGGCCCGGCGGCGCTGATCGCCGACCAGAAGGCGCAGGCGGACGCGGCCAACGACGTCAAGGCGCAGCAGGTCGCGTTCTTCAACGCCTACACCAAGTCGATGAGCGAGGTCGACAGCTCGACCCCGAGCTTCGGCCCGGAGTCGCTCGGCATGAAGCCGACGGGCTCGCACAACTCGATCTCGTTCAACGCGGTCAACTCCGTCGGCAGCACCGGCCCGGTCCAGGGGCTCCCCGGTGGCGCGGGTGACGCGATCTTCGCCTCCAGCACCTCCGGTTTCGGCGCCAACGGCGCGTTCGGCGCGCAGCACGCGGCCGGCGTGACCGGGGCGAGCCACGGCGTGCCCGGTGGCTTCGGGGCCGACGCGGCTTCGCTCGGCAGCGACGCACCCGGCGGTTCGGTCCCGGGCACGGGTACCGGTGCCGGCTCCGTGACCGGCGCCGGCCAGGTCGCCCCGGGCGGCGCGGGGGCCGGGGGCACCAGCCCGCTCGGCAAGATCGGCATGGGCCTCGGCATCGGCGGCGTCGCCGGTGGCCTGGGCGCGCTGGCTTCGCGGGCGCTCGGCGCGGGCACCAAGTCCGGCTCGAAGGCCGAGAACGACACGACGCTGGCGTCGGCCGAGGGCCAGAGCGCCGCTTCGGCCCAGGCACCGCAGCAGGGCGTCGTCTCGCCCGCGGGCACCATCGGCGGCCAGCAGGCCCCGCCGCCGATGAACCCGGCCGGCATGGGCGGCATGGCCCCGCAGGGTGCCCAGGGCGAGCAGGACGAGGAGCACACGCACGCGTCCTTCCTCATCGAGGCGGACCCGGACGAGGCCTTCGGTGCGAACCAGGCGACCCCGCCGCCGGTCATCGGCGCGTGGTCCGAGGACGACGAAGACCGCTGATCCTTTCGGGCCGGGCACGCCGACGGTGTGCCCGGCCCGGTTTCTCTTGGGGGTGGCTCGATGCCGAACGCTGAGCTGCTCACCCCGGTCGAGGTGGACTTCCTGTGGGAGTCCGCCGGGCTGGGCGAGCTGCCGTACCCGCTGCGCATCCGCTCGCACGGCGAGACCGTCGACGAGCGGTCGCTGCTGCGCCGCCGCACGTTGGAAGGGCTCGTCGCGCGCGGGCTGGCCGACGGCCGCGGGCGGCCCGAACCGCACGTCGAGGACTACTTCGGCGTGCTCGCGGGCGCCGAGCTGAGCCTGGACGCCGTCCAGCTGATCGCCCCGGACGCCGAGCCGCTGCTCGCGATCGCCGGCGTGCTGGGCGGCCAGGGCCTCTTGGCCGTGCAGGACCGCCGCGGCCTGCACCTGAACCCGTGCCCGGCGGACGGCCTGGCCAGCGCGATCGTCTCGCTGCTGCCGGGTGCGCCGCGCGGCACCGAGAAGTCGATCACGGTCCCGCTGGAGCAGCTGGTCGGCGCGCACGGCGTCGACTTCCTGCAGCGGCGGGGCACCGGCGACGAGCGTTCGTCGGCGGACGAGGACCGCAAGGCACTGGCCCGGCTGCACGCCCAGCCGCGCCTGCGTGGCGGCCAGATCGCGGCCAACGCCCGCTCGCGCGTCGGCGGCCGGACCCGGACCCCGGTGCTGAGCTGGTTCGACACCGAGACGGGCCGCTACTTCACCCAGGCGACGCAGGGCCGCGACGGCCGCGACTGGATCACGATCGCCCCGGCGGACGCGGCGACGCTGCGCCACCGCATCGGCGAGATGCTGGCGACGGCGGCGAACTCGACCGCGCCCGTCTGATCCCTCCTCCGGGCACCAGCGTCACCTCTGCCAAGATCGGGCTCCGGCTTCTTCGAAGGTGCCCCGTCCGACGATCACTTTTTGTCGGTGGTGCGGGCTACGCTGAGCGAGAGTACGATCCGGGAGAGTAATGATGCAAGAGTTCTTCTCGCCACTGGCGTTCGACTTCCTCTGGGAGTCGGCGCAGGTCGGGGAGCTGCCGTACCCGCTGCGAGTCCGGTCGCACGGCGCGACCGAGGACGAGCGCGTTTCGCTGCGCCACCGCGTCGACGTCGAGCTGAAGGCGCGCGGCATCCGCGAATCGCGCGGCAGGCTGGCGCCCCCGATCGAAGACGCGCTCCACCTGCTCGCCTTCGCCCCGCTGACCATCGACGCGCTGCACATCCCGCAGTTCGAGGCGCCGACCGTCGGCGTGCTCGCGGCGGCCGACGACACCAAGGGCGTGCTCGCGGTCCAGGACGCCGACGGCATCTGGCTGCGGGACGTCCCACCGGACGCGCTGGTCTCCGCGGTCGTCGACGTGCTGCCCGCCGGCCCCCGCGGCAGCGAGGCGTCGGTCACACTCCCGCTGGACGACGCCCTGCGCACGGCCCCGATCCGGGTGCCCGTGTCACTCCCGTCGGCGGGTGAGGAAGAAGACAAGCGCCGGGGCAAGGCCCGCCGGACCCCGCTGAGCGAGCGTGTCACCGCCGACCCGCGGGAGGCGTACGGCCGGCTCGCCGGGCAGCCGCGGCAGCGCGGCGGTCAGCTGGCAGCGAACAGCCGTTCGCAGGTCGGGGCCAAGCAGCGGTCCCGCGTCCTGGCCTGGTTCGACACCGCGAGCGGCCGCTACCTGAGCCTCTCCCGCGCAGGTACGGACGGTCGGGAGTGGGTCACGGTGGCCCCCGCCGACCAGAAGACTTTGCGGACCCGGCTGGGCGAGATGGTGAGCAGTGTGTCGGACGGCACGCGATAGCGTGACCACCGAGGACGCGGGGCGGGAACCCGGGCGCGGTATCGCCCGTTGACCTGCGAGAGGCTCACAGGGGATGAACGCGGCAGCGGACGGTACCCTGATGGGACGGGTGTCCAGGCACCGCGCGTTTGTCAAGATCGTGATGGCGGGTATCACAGGAGCCGCCCAACCAGGGAGGGTCGAGGCCACCAGGGCCGAGTCGTATGAACCGGAAGAGCGTGCTCAGGAACCCACTGCTGTGGATCGTCGCGGGGTTGCTGGCGTTGTTCGCGTACAACACGATCTTCGACAGTGATCGTGGGTACACCCAGGCACCCATCTCGGTGGCGAACTCCCAGATCTCCTCGAACAACGTCAAGGAAGCCAGCCTCGAGGACAAGGAACAGCAGCTCAAGCTGCTGCTTTCGAAGCCCGTGGACGTGGACGGCCAGCAGGTCACCCAGATCATTTCGCAGTACCCGGCGGATGCCACCCGCCCGATCTACGACTCGTTGATCGCGGCGAAGACCGGCGGCCAGCCGATCAAGTTCACCACCAAGGTGACCCAGCAGGGCGTGCTGACGCAGATCCTCATCTTCGCCATCCCGCTGGCCCTCGTCCTGGGCCTGCTGATGTGGATGATGAACAACGCCCAGGGTGGCGGGAACCGCGTCCTCAACTTCGGCAAGTCCAAGGCCAAGCAGCTGAACAAGGACATGCCCAAGACGACCTTCGGGGACGTCGCGGGTGCCGACGAGGCCGTCGAAGAGCTGTACGAGATCAAGGACTTCCTGCAGAACCCGGCGCGATATCAGGCGCTCGGCGCGAAGATCCCGAAGGGCGTGCTGCTCTACGGGCCGCCCGGTACCGGCAAGACGCTGCTCGCGCGAGCCGTCGCCGGCGAGGCGGGCGTGCCGTTCTACACGATCTCCGGCTCGGACTTCGTCGAGATGTTCGTCGGTGTCGGTGCCTCGCGAGTGCGTGACCTGTTCGAACAGGCCAAGCAGAACGCGCCGTGCATCATCTTCGTCGACGAGATCGACGCGGTCGGCCGCCAGCGCGGCGCCGGCCTCGGCGGCGGGCACGACGAGCGCGAGCAGACGCTGAACCAGCTGCTCGTCGAGATGGACGGCTTCGACGCCCGCGGCGGCATCATCCTGATCGCGGCCACCAACCGGCCGGACATCCTGGACCCGGCGCTGCTGCGCCCGGGCCGGTTCGACCGGCAGATCCCGGTGTCCGCGCCCGACCTGCGCGGCCGCAAGGCGATCCTCGAGGTGCACGCCAAGGGCAAGCCGATCGCGCAGGGCACCGACCTGGGCAGCCTGGCCAAGCGGACCGTCGGCATGTCCGGCGCGGACCTGGCCAACGTGCTGAACGAGGCCGCGCTGCTCACCGCCCGCCAGAACGGGCACGTGATCACCGACGTCGCGCTGGAGGAGTCGGTCGACCGCGTTGTCGGCGGCCCCGCCCGCAAGAGCCGGATCATCTCCGAGAAGGAGAAGAAGATCACGGCCTACCACGAGGGCGGGCACGCGCTTGCCGCGTGGGCGATGCCGGACATCGAACCGGTCTACAAGCTGACCATCCTGCCGCGCGGCCGCACCGGCGGGCACGCCTTGATCGTCCCGGAGGACGACAAGGAGTTGATGACCCGCTCGGAGATGATCGGCCGGCTGGTCTTCGCGATGGGTGGCCGCACGGCGGAGGAGCTCGTCTTCCACGAGCCCACCACCGGCGCGTCCGCGGACATCGAGCAGGCGACGAAGATCGCCCGCGCGATGGTCATGGAGTACGGCATGAGCGCCCGGCTCGGCGCGGTCAAGTACGGCCAGGAGCAGGGCGACCCGTTCCTCGGCCGGTCGGCCGGGCGGCAGGCGGACTACTCGCTCGAGGTGGCGCACGAGATCGACGAGGAGGTGCGCAAGCTCATCGAGACGGCGCACACCGAGGCGTGGCACGTGCTGAACACCTACCGCGACGTTCTCGACGAGCTGGTCATCGAGCTCCTGGAGAAGGAGACGCTGCAGCGCAAGGACCTCGAGCGGATCTTCGCGACCGTCGAGAAGCGCCCGCACATCACCGTCTTCAACGAGTTCGGCGAGCGCACGCCGTCGGACAAGCCGCCGATCAAGACCCCGGGCGAGCTGGCGATGGAGCGCGGCGAGCCGTGGCCGCCGCCGGAGAAGGAGCCGAAGCCGGCCCTGAAGCCGGAGCCGACCCCCGTCGGCACGGCCCCGGGCGCGGGCGACCTGCCCGGCGGCCCGCCGTATCCGTCGCCGACGCCGGCGGACCCGAACGCCAACCCGTACGCCCCACCGCAGCCGGGCGCCTACCCGAACGGCGGCCGTCCCTACGGCGGCCCGAACGGTGGCCCCAACGGCACGGCGCACTGGCCGCAGTCCTACGGCGGCGGCCAGCAGCCCGGCGGCTACCCGGGCGGCCCGGCCGGTGGCCAGAGCGGCCCGCCGAACTACGGTGCCCCTCCGGGCTGGACCCCCGCGACCTCCCCCGGCGGTCAGCCGGGCCAGTCGTGGCGGCCCGGTGGTGAAGAACGCCCTCGTGAGCACGGCTGGTTCGCCGATCAGGCGGGCAACCAGCAGAACGAGGGAGAACGACGTGACGTGGATGGACCGGACAAGCCCCAGTGACGCCGACCGCCCGGTCTTCGACCAAGACCGGGCGGAGAAGGCGATCCGCGAACTCCTCTTGGCGTGCGGCGAAGACCCGGAACGGGATGGCCTGAAGGACACCCCGGCCCGGGTCGCCCGCGCGTACCACGAGATGTTCGCCGGCCTGTACACCGAGCCCGACTCGGTGCTGGACCGCACCTTCGACGAGTCCCACGAAGAGCTGGTGCTGGTCACGGACATCCCGATGTTCAGCCAGTGCGAACACCACCTGGTCCCCTTCCACGGCGTCGCGCACGTCGGGTACATCCCGAACGCCGCCGGGAAGGTGACCGGGCTGTCCAAACTGGCCCGGCTCGTCGACCTCTACTCGAAGCGCCCGCAGGTGCAGGAGCGGCTGACTTCCCAGGTCGCCGACGCGATCGTGCGGAAGCTCGAGCCGCGCGGGGTGATCGTCGTGATCGAGGCCGAGCACCTCTGCATGGCCATGCGCGGCATCCGCAAGCCCGGCGCCCGCACCACCACCTCGGCGGTGCGGGGGCAGCTGAAGACCTCGCCGTCGTCGCGGGCGGAGGCGCTCGACCTGATCAAGGCGCGCCGGTGAGCGTGGGGCTTCCCGCTCCCGGCCGGTGCGTCGTGATGGGCGTGCTGAACGTGACGCCCGATTCGTTTTCCGACGGTGGCCGCTACCTCGGGCTCGACCAGGCACTGGAGCACGCCCGCGCGATGTGGGCGCGCGGCGCCGACCTGATCGACGTCGGCGGCGAGTCGACGCGCCCGGGTGCGGCCCGGGTCGACGCCGGAACCGAGCGGGACCGCATCCTGCCGGTGATCCGGACGCTGGCCGGCGAAGGCGTCGCGCTGTCGGTCGACACCACGCGGGCGTCCGTCGCCGCCGCGGCGCTCGAAGCCGGCGCGCACGTGATCAACGACGTCTCGGGTGGCCTGGCCGACCCGGACATGGCCCGGGTCGCGGCCGAAACCGGGGTGCCGTGGGTGCTGATGCACTGGCGCGGGCACAGCAAGGACATGCAGGCGCTGGCGTCCTACTCCGACGTCGTCGCCGACGTCCGGTCCGAGCTGCTGTCTCGGGTGGACGAAGCGCTGGCGGCCGGCGTGGCCGAGAGCGCGATAGTGCTGGATCCCGGGCTCGGGTTCGCGAAGGACGCCGAGCACGACTGGGCGTTGCTGCGCGGCCTGGACTCGGTGCTGTCCCTGGGCTTCCCGGTGCTCGTCGGCGCCTCCCGAAAACGGTTCCTCGGCCGCCTGCTGTCCGAAAAGGACGGAACGCCGAGGCCCCCGGACGGCCGCGAAGACGCGACGGCGGCGATTTCCGCCCTCGCCGCCGCGGCCGGCGCGTGGGGCGTGCGGGTGCACGAGGTCGGAGCTTCGCTGGACGCGGTCGCGGTGGCCGCGGCGTGGGGAAAGGGTTCGCCGGATGTCTGACCGGATCACGCTGACCGGCCTGCGCGTGTTCGGCCGCCACGGCGTGTTCGAGCACGAAAAGCGCGACGGCCAGGAGTTCGTCATCGACGTCACGGCGTGGCTCGACCTCGGGCCCGCCGCCGCGTCGGACGACCTGACCAAGACCCTGCACTACGGCGAGCTGGCCGAGCTGGCGGCGGGCATCGTCGCGGGCGAGCCGTACGACCTCATCGAGAGCGTCGCGGGCAAGATCGCCGACGAGGTCATGCGCGACGAGCGCCTGAGCGCGATCGAGGTGACGGTCCACAAGCCGTCGGCCCCGATCCCGCTGACGTTCGACGACGTCGCGGTGACGGTCCGGCGCGCCCGGTGACCCGCGCGGTCCTGTCCCTCGGCTCGAACCTGGGCGACCGGCTCGGCTACCTGAAGCTGGCCCTGGCCGCGGTCCGCCCGGCGCTGGTCGCGGTGTCGAGCGTGTACGAGACCAAGGCCTGGGGCGTCGAAGACCAGCCGGACTTCCTGAACGCGGTCTGCGTGGTCGACGACCCGGCCCGCGACCACTGGGCCTGGCTGCACACGGGCCAGGCGGCGGAGCAGGCAGCGGGCCGGGCCCGCGAGCTCCGTTGGGGCCCGCGAACCCTGGACGTCGACGTGGTCACGGTGGACGGCGTGACGTCCGACGATCCCGAGCTGCTGCTCCCGCACCCGGGAACCCCGGAACGAGCCAGCGTGCTGGTCCCGTGGGCGGAGATCGCCCCGGAGGCGGTGCTGCCAGGCCACGGCCCGATCACGGACCTGCTGGCCGCCCGCCCCCCGGCGGAGGTGGCAACGGTCCGCCGGACGACGCTCGAACTCGCCTGAGCCGCTTAGCTGGCCACGGCCCGCCCGCCGCCTCGGCACCGCCGGCCAACTCCTCCCACCGGGCGCCGCCACGACCCGCCCGCTGGCTTGGGTGAGCCGGCTAATTCCGGCCTCGCCCACCGGGCGCCGCCACGGCCTGCCCGCAGGTCTGGCTGATCCAGTTAACTCGGCCAGCCGGGCGCCACCACGTCCTGGTCGCCGACTTGGCTGACCCGGCTAACTCCGCCCGCCCGGCGCGCTCTCGGTCTGCCCGCCGCCTCGGCGGCGCCGGCCGACTCCGCCTCGCCCGCCTCGGCGGCGCGAGCCAACTCCGCCCCGCCCGCCTTGGCTGGGCCGGCCATTGCCACCCCGCCCGCCGGGCGCCGCCGCGGTTGGCGCGACCGCCCTCAGCAGCGCCGGCCAACTCCGCCCCGCGCCGAGCAAGTCAAGTCAAGCCCCGCCCGGTCATCGATCGCCGAGCTGTGGCTGGCGGTCGGTGACAGGATGCTGTCAGCCTCGCAGGGCCGCGACCATGAAACGGACCGCCGGCTGGGCCGTCGGGACCGGGGGCCACCCGTTGATCGTCGCGAGCAACTGCCAGTAGCGCTCCGCTCGCGGGTCGCCGCTCGTCTCGAAGCGGTCTGCCATCTCCGTGCGGAACTCCCGTGACGCCGGGTCCTGGTCCGGGCGGGCCGTCGCCGTCGCGATCTCGGACGCAAGCGTTTGCCCTGCCTCCGACGTCGGCGAATCGCCCGCCTTCAGTGCGGCTTCCGCGCGGGAAACCCAGCCGGGCCAGTTCTGCTGCCACGCTTCGGCCGGCTGCTCGAACTCGCCCGCCTTGATCTGCTGGGACTGCTGCTCGCTCATGCCGCGGATCAGGGCGCGGAACGACGGGTCCTGCACCAGCTCCGCGAACTCGATCCACGCTTCCAGCTGCTCCGGCGACGGGTCGTCCGGCAGCTCCGGCTTGCCCGCGCGCATCCGCTCGTAGAACTCGTCGTTCACCTCGAGCCCGGCGACCATCTCGTCCCAGAACTCGTCCACCAGCCGCTTGCGCTCCTCGTCCGACATCGACGCGAGACGGTTCATCAGGTTCACTTCCTCCAGTTCGGAATTGCGCTTCGCCACCGCGCGCAGCACCGCCCGGCGCAGCCGCAGCCGCCGGATCTGCTCGTCAAGGGCCTCGACGTGCCGGGTCGCCAGCTCGCCGACCGTCGCCGGCCTCGCCAACGCCGCGGAGACGTCGGCTAGGCCGAGGCCCAGCTCCCGCAGCGTGCGGACCAGTTCCAGGCGGGCCATCGCCGCCGCGTCGTAGAGGCGGTAGCCGGCGTCCGTCCGCTCGGTCGGGGGCAACAGGCCTTCGTCCGAGTAGAAGCGGATGGTCTTGACCGGCAGGCCCGTCCGCTTGGCCAGCTCGCCGATGGTGAATGTCGCGGTGGTGCCCACTAGACGCATGGTGAAGTCTCCAGTCGGGGGAGAGTCAAGCTTTGCACGGTACGGTTGGGTCATGCACTTCACGCGGTCCCGTGACCTGGTCGTCGCCGGGCTGCTCGGCCTGGCCGTCGGCTACCTGCTGTTCCAGATCGCCTACGGCTCGCTGCCCCAGCTGCCGCTGCTCGCCGGCGTCACCCTCGCCGTCCTGGCCGTGATCGAGGGCGTGCTCGCCTTCTCCATCCGGTCGCGGATCAAGAACGGCCGGGTCGTTGCCGCGATCGGGATCGCCCGATCGGTGGCCTTGGCCAAGGCTTCGTCACTCGCCGGAGCGTTCATGGCCGGTGCCTGGCTGGCCGCGCTCGCCTACCTTTTCCCGCGACGTGACGAACTCGTCGCCGCCGTTCTCGACACCCGGGCGGCGGTCGTCGGCGTCGCCTCCGCCGCGGCCCTGGTAGCAGCGGGTTTGTGGCTCGAACACTGCTGCCGGACCCCGCGCGACCAAGACCGGGAGCACACCCGCGGGACGACCGGTTAGCGCTGGAATCCCACCGCTCGCTGGACCGAGTAGGTCTCGTTCGGATTACGAGCAGGTACGGTGTCAGTCATGACCGGCGTGGGTGACGACTCGCGCGGCCGCCTTCTGGGCAGGCCGTGGCTAGTCGTCGGATTCGTCCTCGCCATCGGAGCCACCCTCGCACTGGTGCTCAGCGACGATCTCCGTTATCTCCGCCTGGGGATCGTCGCGGCCCTCTGGGCTGCCCTGATCGGCGCTTTCCTCGCCGTGAAGTACCGCAAGCACGCGGCACAGAGCGAGGACGCGGTCGCCGAGGCGCAGGCTGTGTACGAGTTGGAGCTGGAACGCGAGATCGCGGCCCGGCGTGAGTACGAGCTGGAGATGGAGGCGGACAACCGCACCGCCGCCGACTCCCGCGGGCGCGAGGAGCTGGAGGCGCTGCGGGCCGAGGTGTCGGCGCTGCGCGACAGCCTCCAGTCGCTGTTCGGTGGCGAGGTGCTGCTCGAACGCGTCGCGCTGACCGCGCAGGCGACCCGGATGCGCAAGCTGTCCGACGAGAACCGGATGATCCCGGACAGCGCGCCGAAGAAGCGGCCCGCTCAGCTGATGGCCGCGAAGAAGCCGATGCCCGAGGGCGGTGAGCGGCCGACCGAGCTGATCGACCGCGTCCTCGACGAGCGCCGCCGCAAGGCGTCGAACGGCAAGCCCGCGAACGGCAAGGGCCTGGGCAAGGGCTTCGGCGGCAAGGCCGTCCCGAAGACCCCCGCGAACGTCTCGGTGCAGAGCACCCAGCAGATGGCGCGGCCGAAGCCGCTGAGCGACCGCCGCCCGCCGGTGCCGGCCGTCGACCCGGCCTTGAACGCCGCGCAGCGTGAGATGAAGGCCGCCGAGCTGCGGGCCGAGGCCGCGCGCCGCCAGGCCGAGTCGCAGCCGATGCGGCTCCCGAAGCCCGAAGAGGTCGCGAAGCAGCCCGAGCGACGTCCGGAAGCCGCCGCCGAGCCGACGCGCCAGGTCCCGCGGCCCGAGCCCAAGACCGAGATCCGGCGGGCGCCGGAGCCGAAGACCGAGATCCGCCGTCCCGAGCCGCCGCCCGCGCGCCGCGCGGAGCTGTCGCGCCCGGCGATGCGGCCCGCCGAGGTGTCCCGCTCGGACATCCCGCGGGTGGAGATGTCGCGCCCCGGCATCCCGCGCGTCGAGATGTCGCGCCCGGACATCCCCCGCGTCGAAATGTCGCGTCCCGACATCCCGCGGGTGGAGATGTCGCGCCCGGACATCCCCCGCGTCGAGATGTCGCGGCCGGACCTGCCGCGCGTCAACCCCAAGCCGAACGGTGCCCGGCCCGAGCCGCGCAAGGCGCCCGAGCCGCCGCGTCCGGCGCCGGGCCGCCCCGCGGCGGCGCCGCCCAAGCCGTCCGAGATGTCGCGGTCGGACATCCGGCCGGTCAAGGACCTCAGCGCGGCCTTCCAGAACCGCGACGACTTCGCCGAGCGGCAGCGCCCGAACCGGCCGAAGCCGCCCGAGCCGAAGCAGGCCCCGCCGATGAACAGGGACGCCGCCGCGTCGCGCACCGACCTCCCGGTCGTCCCGCCGACGACGCCGGTGCCGAGCACCGGCCCCTCGTCGCGGCAGCAGCCGTCGCGCACGGACCTACCGCCGGTGGTCCCGCCGACGACCCCGGTCCCGGCCGCCGACGGCCGCCGCCCGTCGCGGCTGGAGCAGTTCTCGCGGGCCGACATGTCGCCGATCCTCGACGAGCCGTCGTCGCGGCACAGCGGTTCGCACCGCGCGCCGGCGGCGGCCGCCCAGGGCGAGGCGCCGATGGCGAACCCGACGCTCCCGGAGTCGGTCCGCAACTTCCAGGGCGGGTCCGGCGGGCGCCGCCGCAAGCCGGACGAGTCGCAGCAGATGCCGCCCGTCCCCGCCCCGGAGCCCACGGGAGGCGGCCGCCGCCGTCGTCCGGACGGCGAGCCCCCGGCGTGGGAGGGCATGGTCGCCGAGCGCGCGTCGATGTCCCGGCGCAACATGGCTCCGGTCGACCCGGCGGACGTCGAGCAGCAGAACGGCAACGGCCACAACGGCAACGGGCGCAACGGCCACCGGTCCGCGGAGCCACAGCCGGGCAGCGGTTCGCACGCGGCCGGCCGCTCGGTGAGCGAGCTGCTGGCGGCGAACGGCGGAACGGGCTCGACCCCGCGCCGCCGCCGACGCGCGGAGGACTGAGCCAGGCTCCAAGCGCACCAAGGCCACATCGGGGCGCGCAGGCGGAGCAGGAGCGGCACGCCGTGGGGCGAGGTGGCGTTCCGTCTCGTGTCCGGTCTGCGTAGGGTGACCGCCTGTGAGCGGAACCCTCTCGCCCGCGACGGGACTTGATCGCGGACGGCGGCCTCGCCGGATCACCGTGCTGCTGCCGGTGTTCGGACTGATCGTGGTGGCCTTGTGCGGCCTGTTCCTGTTCGGCTTGGCCACCGCGCGGGTCGGGCCGCTCGCCGTCACCATCGGGGTGCTGGCCGCGCTCGTGCCGGTCGCCGGGGTCGTCGCCGGGTTCCTCTGGGTGGACCGGTGGGAGCCCGAGCCCGCGAAGTTCCTGCTGCTCGCCTTCGCCTGGGGCGCCTGCATCGCCACCATCACCGCGCTGCTCATCAACACCACCGCCGAAGCGGTCGGGGACGAGCTGCTCGGGTCCGGCAACGGCAACACGCTCGCCGCGCTCGTCTCGGCCCCCGTCGTCGAGGAGGCCGCCAAGGCGCTCTTCGTCGTGCTCATCGCCTGGCGCCGCTCCAGCGAGTTCGACGGCGTCGTGGACGGGGTCGTCTACGCCGGGTTCAGCGCCGCCGGGTTCGCCTTCACCGAGAACATCTACTACTTCGGCC
The DNA here is from genome assembly GCF_040648295.1 of Amycolatopsis sp. NPDC049159. NCBI lineage: Bacteria > Bacillati > Actinomycetota > Actinomycetes > Pseudonocardiales > Pseudonocardiaceae > Amycolatopsis > Amycolatopsis sp. NPDC049159. The sequence continues at coordinate 70,990 of NZ_JBEZDL010000017.1, read as the reverse complement.
GCGCGTTCGCCGACTACGGCTTCGGTGACGGGCACAGCCAGGGCGTCATCACGGCGTTCTTCCTGCGTGGCGTGCTCGCGCCGTTCACGCACCCGCTGTTCGCGGTGCTCACCGGCATCGGGATCGGCATCGCCGCGCGGACGACCACCAAGGCGCTCAAGGTCATCGCGCCGGTCGCCGGCTACCTGGCCGCCGTCTGCCTGCACGCGCTGTGGAACAGCGCCGCGCTGCTCGGCGGGTCGAAGTTCCTCACCGTCTACTTCCTGATCATGCTGCCGCTGTTCCTCGGCGTGGTCTACCTGGTCGTCCTGCAGCGACGGCGGGAGCAGCGGATCATCGCCACCGCGCTGCCGCACATGGCGTCGGCGCGCTGGATCGCGCCGTCGGAGGTCGATCTGCTGGCCAGCCTGCCCGGCCGCCGGGCTTGGCGGCGGCAGGCGAAGCGGCAGTCCGGGAAGCAAGCCGCGAGGGCCGTCGCCCTCTACCAGGCGAGCGTCACCGAGCTCGCCTTCCTCGACCGGCGTGAGCTGCGCAGCGACGCCGACCGGCAGCGCCAGCGCGAGCTGCTGCGCACGTTGAAGTCCGCTCGCGCGGAGGCGACGCGCCTCGCCGACGAGGCCGCCCGCGGGTGACCCGGTCCGGGTGAAGCTGGTCACCCGGGTTCAACGCGGCGCGCTCAATCGAGTTAGTCTCGCGCCGTTCGTCCGGTACCCGGAGCGGGACTGGAACGAGAGCAGAGGGAGTCTGCCAGCCATGAGCGTCCACAGGCGCACGCCATGATGAGGCCCGCCCGCCTCGCGGTCGGCGTCGTGTCCGCCGGCCGGGTGGGCAGTGTGCTCGGCGCCGCGCTGGCCCGGGCGGGGCACACCGTGGTGGCCGCGTCCGGCCTGTCCGCCGCGTCGCTGGCCAGGGCCGAACGCCTCCTCCCCGACGTGCCCATCCTGCCGCCCGACGAGACCGTCGGCCGGGCCGACCTGGTGCTGCTCGCCCTGCCCGACGACGCGCTGGCCGGGATGGTCCGCGGGCTCGTCGCCACGGGGTCGCTGCGGCCGGGGCAGATCGTCGTGCACACCTCCGGCGCGCAGGGCATCGACGTGCTGGCCCCCGCGGCCGAAGCCGGGGCGCTGCCGCTCGCGCTGCACCCGGTGATGACGTTCACCGGCCGCGAAGAGGACCTCGAACGGCTGGCGGCGTGCAGCATCGGCGTCACCGCGGCCGCGGACGACGAGGCGGCCTGGAACGTCGGCGAGGCGCTGGCGGTCGAGATGGGTGCCGAGCCGGTGCGCATCCCCGACTCCGCGCGAGCGCTCTACCACGCTGCGTTGACCCACGGCGCGAACCACCTGATGACGCTGGTCGCCGATTGCACGGAAGTCTTGCGGGAAGCGGGAATCGGGCATTCCGAACGCCTGGTGGCACCACTGCTTTCGGCGGCGTTGGATAATGTTCTCCGACACGGCGACCGCGCGCTCACCGGCCCGGTCGCGCGTGGCGATCTCGGCACCGTCCGCAAGCACCTCGCGGTGCTCGCGGACCGGGCGCCGGACGTGGCGCCGGCCTACCGGGCGCTGGCCAAGCGCACGGCAGCGCGTTCCGCGGCTGCCGGGCTGCTGGACACCGCGGCCGCCAAAGACCTCACCGAACTCCTCGACGATCCCGCCGAAGGGCACCAAGACCAGTGACCACACCGAAATTCAGCCGCGGCACCCTGAACGCGTTCACCTCGCCCGAGCAGATGAACCAGGTCAGCCGGGCCTTGCACGGCGTCAGCCGCAAGCTCGCGCTCGTGCCCACCATGGGCGCGCTGCACGCCGGGCACCGCGAGCTGATCCGCCGCGCGAAGCGGCTGCCGAACACCGTCGTGGCCACCTCGATCTTCGTCAACCCGCTGCAGTTCGGCGAGGGCGAGGACTTCGAGGCGTACCCGCGGCCGCTCGAGGCCGACCTGTCGGTGCTGCGCGAGGACGGCGTCGAAATCGCGTTCACCCCGAGCGCCGACGCCCTGTACGCCGAGGGCGCCGCCGTGACCGTGCACCCGGGCCCGCTCGGCGACGAGCTCGAGGGCGTAGTGCGGCCCGGCCACTTCGCCGGCGTGCTGACCGTCGTCGCGAAGCTGTTCAACCTGGTGCGCCCGGACTACGCGTTCTTCGGGGAGAAGGACTACCAGCAGCTGGTGCTGATCAAGCGGATGGTCCGGGACCTGAACATCGACACGCGCGTCATCGGCGTGCCGACCGTGCGGGAACGTGACGGGCTGGCGCTGTCGTCGCGCAACGTCTACCTGACGCCCGAGCAGCGTGAAGACGCCATCGTCCTGTCGGCCGCCCTCACCGCGGGGGCGTTCGTCGGCCGGGACGGGGCCGACGCGGTCCTCGAGACCGCGTGGAAGACCCTCGCCGCGCGGCCGGCGGTCGAGGTGGATTACCTGGAGTTGAGGGGAACCGACCTCGGGCCCGCGCCCGTCGACGGTGAGGCACGACTGTTGATCGCGGCCCGGGTGGGGAGTACCCGGCTGATCGACAACGTTCCGGTGCTGCTCGGCGCGGCTGTCGAGCACCCGAAGCGGCTGGACGCAGGGGAATAGGAGTCCACGATGTACCGCACGATGCTCAAGTCGAAGATCCACCGCGTCACCGTGACCCAGGCCGACCTGCACTACGTCGGTTCGGTGACGGTCGACGAAGACCTGATGGAGGCCGCGGACCTGCTGCCGGGCGAACAGGTGTCCATTGTGGACGTCACCAACGGCGCCCGGCTGGAGACCTACGTCATCAAGGGTGAACGCGGCAGCGGCGTGCTCGGCATCAACGGTGCCGCGGCGCACCTGGTGCACCCGGGTGACCTGGTCATCCTCATCTCGTACGGCCAGATGGACAACGCCGAGGCCGCGACGTACGAACCGCGCGTGGTGTTCGTGGACGCGGACAACCGGATCGTCCACCGGCACAGCGACCCCGGCTACGCGCCGGAGGGTTCGGGCCTGCTGTCCGGCACGGTGACGCTGCCGGACGACGAGACGGCGATCTTCCCGGTCGCGGAGACGGCGGACGCCCGCCGCCTCGACGCGTTGCTGCACGCGGAAAGCTGACCCGCTTGCTGCTCACCGTCGACGTCGGCAACACGAACATCGTCCTGGGGCTTTGGTCCGGTCAGTCGCTCGTGGGCGACTGGCGCATGCGCACGGACGCGCGCATGACGGCCGACGAGCTGGCGTTGACGGTGCGCGGCCTGCTGGGCCCGCACGCGGATGCGGTGACGGGCATCAGCGCGCTGTCGACGGTGCCCGCGGTGCTGCGCGAACTGCGCGTGATGCTTTCGCGGTACTACGCCGGCGTGCCGAAGATCGTGGTGGAGCCGGGTGTCCGCACGGGTGTCCCGCTGCTGGTGGACAACCCGAAGGAGGTGGGCGCGGACCGGCTGGCGAACACGCTGGCCGCGCACCACCTCCACAGCGGCACGGCGTGCGTGGTGGTCGACTTCGGCACGTCGACCAACGTGGACGCGATTTCCGCGCGCGGCGAGTTCCTGGGCGGCGCGTTCGCGCCGGGCATCGAGATTTCGGTGGACGCACTGGCGTTGCGCGCGGCGGCGCTGCGGAAGGTCGAGCTGGTGCCGCCGCGGTCGGTGATCGGGAAGAACACCGTGGAGTGCCTGCAGTCGGGCATCCTGTACGGGTTCGCGGGGCAGGTGGACGGCCTGGTGAAGCGGATCGTGCGCGAGCTTTCGCCCGGCGGCGCGGAACCGGTGGCGGTGCTGGCGACGGGCGGGCTGGCACCGCTGGTGCTCGAGGAGTCGGAGACGATCACGGACCACGTGCCGGACCTGACTTTGCTCGGGCTGCGGCTGGTTTACGAGCGGAACATCCGCCCCTGACGCGCGGTTGTCCACAACTCGGGTGGGCTGTGGACAACCGGGCTGCAGTCGCGCTTTCCCGGCTTGTGACCGGAGGTGGCCGGGCTCAACGACCGCCCCCGCGAAACCTTCGATTGGGTGGGGCCGCCCGAACGCGTGACACACTTGCCGGCCCGGCGCAGCCAGAGGTTCCTGCGGAAGCCGGCTTCACCGCGTCGGCGCCCGAGACCCGGGATACGCCAGCGCCGAGATCTGCGTCAGCCAGTACAACGACGCCAGCGCGGCCCCCGCGTCGAGCCCGGCCCGAGCCGACGACGGCCGCCACAGCTGCCACAAGCTGGTGGCGCCCAGCGCCAGTCCCAGGCTCATCGTCTGCCCGTTGTGGAACTTCGCGTGCGGCGGCCAAGCCGGGTTGTACACGTGGGTCTCGTTCCAGTCGGCGCGGTACGGGCCCACCGCCGTCACCAGTGAGGTCAGCGAGATCAGGGCTCGCCCCAACGATTTCCTGCTCATCCCGCCAGTATCGAACCTCCAGCTTGATCGAGGTCAATGCAGCAGTTTCAGCCCGACCACGCCCGCCACGATCAGCGCCAGGCAGGTGATCCGCGCCGTCGTCGCCGGGTCGCCGAGGGCGAGCATGCCGTACGCCGCCGTGCCGAGCGTGCCGATGCCGACCCAGATCGCGTAACCCGTGCCCAGCGGGATTTCGCGCAGTGCGTACGCCAGGCCGCCCATGCTCAGTGCGAGCGCGAGGGCGAACACCACCGTGGGAACCGGGCGGGAGAACCCCTTGGCCGCGCCGAGCGCGGCCGCCCAGATCGTTTCGAACACGCCGGACAGGACAAGGACGAGCCAAGACATGACGAGCCTTTCGCAGTGTGGGGAACCACTGCGCCGTCTTGTCCGCACCGGGTACGACGCGCTCGTCCGGGGCCGGCCGCGGGTGCGGGGGCCACTTCCGAAGCTAGCACGCCGGAAAGCTAGCGGCGGCGGGCGCGCAGGCCCCACGTGACCAGCGGGAGGTCGAACTCACCTTTCGCCGTCGCCGGGTTCGCGGCGAGGAACTCGCGAAGGCGCGTCAGGAGCGCTGACGACTCCGCCGGGTCCGAGACGATCACGAGGGAATAGGTCGCGATCGTTTCCACGAGGCTCTCTGCGGTCCGCCGTTGCACATGGTGAAACCGTTCGTCGTCGAACGGCTCGAAGGCCGGGTGCGCCACCGCGCGCAAATCGTCGGTCGACGCCGGCTTGCGGGCGCCGTCGCGGCCCAGTTCGGTGAACTCGGCCACCCACGGCACCGATTCGTCTTCGTAGTTCCACATCGGCACCAGCACGCCACCGGGACGCAGCACGCGGCCGATCTCGGTCATCGCCGCCGGTACGTCGAACCAATGGAACGCCTGGCCGACGAATACCGCGTCGACCTCGGCGTCGGGTACCGGGATCCGTTCCGCCCGGCCGGCCAGTGACGTCGCCGACGGCACCCGGCGCGCCAGTTCCGCGCGCATTTCCGGGTCGGGTTCGACCGCGGTGACGTCGAGGCCGAGCTCGGTGAGGCCGAGGGTGAGTTTGCCCGTTCCGGCGCCGAGATCGAGCACCCGCCGCGGGGTTCCGGTGGCGCCGGAAAGGCCCCACTCGATCGCTGCCCGCGGGTAATCGGGCCGGTGCTCGGCGTACGCGGCCGCTCGGCTGCCGAAGGAAGAAGCCCGGCGGGCGCGTGTGGGATCACTCACCGGGCCAGGTTAATGGAGGGAAAGTAAAGGTAATCCGGTTGGCGTAGCGCGCGGCGGGGTTCGTACCCTATGGGCCATGACCGAAAACCCCGCTTCCACCAGCGACCCCGCCGAAGACGAACTGCCGGAGCAGATGCGGGTGCGCCGGGAGAAGCGCGACCGGATCCTCGCCGAAGGCATCGATCCCTACCCGGTCGAGGTACCCCGCACGCACTCGCTCGCCGAAGTGCGCGCGGCGCATTCCGGGCTGCCCGTCGACACCGCCACCGGGCAGCAGGTCGGCGTCACCGGCCGGGTCATGTTCCTGCGCAACACGGGCAAACTGTGCTTCGCCAGCCTCCGCGAGGGCGACGGCACCGAGCTGCAGGCGATGATCAGCCTGGCGAAGGTCGGCGAAGACGCGCTGGCCGCGTGGAAGGCCGACGTCGACCTCGGCGACCACGTGTTCGTGCAGGGTGAGGTCATCACGTCCAAGCGCGGCGAGCTCTCCGTGATGGCCGACGGCTGGCGCCTCACGTCGAAGGCGCTGCGCCCGCTGCCCAACGCGCACAAGGAACTCGCCGAGGAAACGCGGATCCGCCAGCGCTACGTCGACCTCATCATGCGCCCGCGCGCGCGGGACGTCGTGCGCACCCGCGCCGGCGTGGTCCGGTCGCTGCGGGAGTCGTTCCACCGCCGCGGGTTCACCGAGGTCGAGACGCCGATGCTGCAGACGCTGCACGGCGGCGCCGCGGCCCGCCCGTTCGTCACCCGGTCGAACGCCTTCGACATGGAGCTGTTCCTGCGCATCGCGCCGGAGCTCTACCTCAAGCGCTGCGTCGTCGGCGGCATCGAAAAGGTCTTCGAGATCAACCGCAACTTCCGGAACGAGGGCAGCGACTCTTCGCACTCGCCGGAGTTCGCGATGCTCGAGTACTACGAGGCCTACGCGACTTACGACACGAACGCCGTGATGACGCGGGAGCTGATCCAGGAGGCCGCGCAGGCCGTGCTGGACAGCCAGGTCGTCACGCTGCCCGACGGTTCGGAGTACGACCTCTCCGGCGAATGGACCACACTCGGAATGTACGAGTCGTTGTCCGATTCACTCGGTGAAGAGGTGACGCCGGAGACGCCCGCCGCCAAACTGCACGGATTCGCGCAGGCCAGGGGCCTCGAAGTGGACCCGAAGCTCGGGCACGGGAAGCTCGTCGAGGAACTGTGGGAACACCTCGTCGGAGATCACCTGCACGCACCGACGTTTGTCCGTGATTTTCCGCTGGAGACGTCGCCATTGACGAGGCAGCACCGCTCGCGGGCCGGTGTCGCCGAGAAGTGGGACCTCTACGTGCGCGGATTCGAACTCGCCACCGGATACTCCGAGCTGGTCGATCCGGTCGTCGAACGGGAACGGCTCACCGAACAGTCGCTGCTGGCCGCGCAGGGTGATAGCGAAGCCATGCGGCTGGACGAGGATTTCCTGCGGGCCCTGGAGTACGGAATGCCGCCGAGCGGCGGCGTCGGAATGGGGATCGACCGGCTCCTCATGGCGCTGACCGGTCTGGGTATCCGGGAGACGATCCTCTTCCCGCTCGTGCGACCTGAATAACCCGCCCGTGTGAGGATAGCGGTCGGTTATCGCATAGAGATTTGCGCTGCACTCCCGGAGCGGGTACTAATGTTCTAGACAAAGTCTTCTGTCCCCGGGGCTCGCCCCGTCACCAGATCATTGAGTAAGCCCCGCAGGAGGAAACAGATGGCGCAGAAGGTGCTCGTCTCGCTGGTGGACGACCTGGACGGCAGCGAGGCCGAAGAGACCGTCGAGTTCGGTTTGGACGGCGTCAGCTACCAGATCGATCTCTCCTCGGAAAACGCCGAGGAGCTGCGGGACGCCCTCGCCCAGTACGTCGAGCACGCGCGGCGCGCGGGTGGCCGCAAGCGCGCCACCGTGCGTCCGGTCTCCGGCAAGGGATCGGCGCGCCCGGCCGCGGTCGACCGCGAGCAGAACCAGGCCATTCGCGCTTGGGCGCGCAAGAACGGTTACGCCGTTTCGGACCGGGGCCGGATCCCCTCCGAGGTCGTCGAGGCCTACCACAAGAAGAACTGAGGAACGTTCACACCGGTGCGGGTGGTCGCGGGTCGCTGACCAGCGGTGACCCCCGCGCCGGTTCGACGGAATCCCTCGAAGCGGGCTTTCCAGCGGTGGCCGCCGGGCGAATTCGCCCGGCGGCTTTCTTCATGTCCGATCTCTGTCCGGTTCGGGCGCGCGAGCCGTTCGGGTGTAGTCGGCGGGCGACTGGCCGGTCACGGTCCGGAAATCGCGGATGAAGTGCGACTGGTCGCTATAGCCCAGTCGAACCGCCAGTCCGGCGTAATCCGGCTCTCCTTCCGTGACCAACCGCTGCGCAGCGTCGTTGAGCCGGTATATCCGGATCGCCCACTTGGGCGGGCAGCCGACGTGTTCGGCGAACAACCGCTGGATGGACCGGGTGGTTAGTCCAGTATCCGCGCACAGTTGCACCACCCGGGTAATTCCCGGATCACGCGCGATTGATTCCACCGCCTCGGCCGCCTGTCGCGCGGCCGGGGACAGGCGTACCGGATTTGCGATCAGCAAGTTGTCGATCGCACGGACCATTTGTGCGTCGCCGGCCGCCGCGCGCACCGATTCCGCGGCCGGGATCGCCGCCGGCCCGAAAACGTCCCTGAGCGGGACGGATCGGTCGGCGATGTCACTCACCGGGCCGTCGAGGAACACGCGGAAGCAGCCGGGCCGGAAACGCACGCCCAAGCCCTGCACGCGTCCCGACAAGCGGTGTGAAAAGACGTCGCGCGACGGGCCGTACACGCCGGACGCGCCGGGGAAGAACGTCGCGTGCACCGAGAGGTTGGGCAATACCCGCTGCTCGTGGGGTGGTTCGCCGCGCCGGTCCCAGCGCAGGACCCAGTGGTATTCGACGAAATCCGCCAGCTCCGGGGCGGGCGGGTGTCTCGTCAGCGTGAACATCGTGCGCGCGGTGGCCTCGGCCACGATGCCGCGCGGGATCCGGTGCGCCACGGTCACCACGGTAGCTGTCGCGTTCGTCCAAGACGGGGAAGCGGGCACCCGCTTGGCTCTCCGGCATGACTGCCGAGCTGCTGCGGCCCGCCGCGAGCGAATTCCTCCGGGTCGCCACCGCCGTGACCGACTTGACCGCGCCGACGCCGTGCGCCGGGTACGCCGTGCGCGGGCTGCTGAACCACCTCTTGTTCTGGGGCCCGTGGCTGCTGGCCGCGGGGCGCCGCGAGGACCCGCCTCCCGGCGGCGCCGAGGCGGAGGCGGCGCTGGTCGGCGAAGACTGGCGCGCGGCGCTGGAGAAGCAGGCCGAGACGCTCGTCGACGTCTTCGGCACGCCGTCGGCGTGGACCGGCGTGACGGCGCTCGGGACGACGCGGCTGCCCGCCTCGGTGGTCGGCGACATGGTGCTGGGCGAGTTCGTGCTGCACGGCTGGGACCTGGCCCGGGCGAGCGGCCAGGAGCTCGCTGTCGCGCCTGAAGCGGCGACAGCGGTGTACGAGTCCGCGGTGCTGATGGGTGCGCAGGCGCGCTCGATGGGCGTCTACGGGCCCGAGGTCGAGGTGCCGGCGGCCGCGCCGGCGTTCGACCGGGCACTGGGTGCGTCGGGCCGCGACCCGTCCTGGACGCCCTGAGCCCGCGGCGAGCAGGTGCGCGGGCACCCGTCGCACTCCGGCTCGGCCGGGAGCAGGTAGGAGAAGCAGCAGCTCTCGCGGCGCCGCGTCCACTCGCGGTGGCCGTCCGGGCCCTCCGCCAGGCGCAACGTCGACGCCGACGTCAGCGGCGGGTAGCGCGCGTCGAGGACCAGTGCCGCGTCGGCGACGCCCGCGCCCTCCGCTTCCGCGGTCCCGCCCTGGCGGCCCGCCCACCACAGCGAGTTCTCCAGCGCGTCGGTCGCCGCCGCCCAGAGCATCCGCTTGCCGAGCCTGCTGACCGGCGCGTACGCCTGGACGAACTGGGCGGCGTGAGCCAGGTAACGCGCTCGCAGGACGGCCGCCAGCGCGCGCTCGTCGCGCACCACGGTGGCCTCCGGGCGGGCGGAACCGGGGTCGGTGGGCAGGCAGTGGAACGCGTCACCCAGCACGGCCATGCCGTCGGGGTGCGGGCGGTCGTCGGCCAGCCGGAACGCCAGCTCCGCCGGCTTCAGCGACGGCACCCGCCGCTCGTGGTGCAGCAGCAGCGCGCCGACGTAGGCCGGCACGTGCAGGTACCACGTCATGACCCAGCTGGCCGTGGTCCGCGGCGGGGTCGCGTCGTGCTCGCGCAGCAGCCAGTCGCCGAGGAGGCCGCGCCACTCGGCGAAGTACGCGGGGGTCTCCAGCAGCTCCGAGCAGCGGATCCAGCCCGCCGGGACGTCCCGGCGCAGTTCGGTGCGCTCCTGGCGGCCGGAGACCCGCCGCAACGACGACGCGAGGCCGTCTCCGACCTCGCGTGCGTCACGGAAGGACCGCTGGTGGTTCAACCGCGGCCCTCCTCGCAGGCGTAGTGGATTAGGCGTGCCTAACCTTACAGGCAGACGGCGGCTGCGCCAATCGGGTGGCGGGGTGATCCGGCACTCCCAGGTTGCGGACTGTTCGCGGTGAGCGGACACCGCGCGGATGGCGGAATCCGGATGGCCCTCCGCACGTTGGGCTTGACGTAAAGGTGCAGGGCAGCACGAAGATGGAAGTGCCCGGGAGATGCCACGTCCGGGTGCGGAAAAGGCCACTGTCAGCCGTAGTGGTACGCCAGCGCGACGACTTGGCTACTAGAGTGGTCTCACGGTGCTGAATCCATCGCGGTGAAAGCACGATGGAAACGGGCCGCCGGCGCAGCAGTCGAGGGAGTGCACATGTTTGAGAGGTTCACCGACCGCGCGAGGCGGGTGGTCGTTCTGGCTCAAGAAGAAGCCAGGATGCTCAACCACAACTACATCGGCACCGAGCACATCCTCCTGGGTCTGATCCACGAGGGTGAGGGTGTCGCCGCCAAGGCGCTGGAGTCGCTGGGCATCGCCCTGGAGGGCGTGCGCCAGCAGGTCGAAGAGATCATCGGCCAGGGCCAGCAGGCGCCGAGCGGGCACATCCCGTTCACGCCGCGCGCCAAGAAGGTGCTGGAGCTGTCGCTGCGCGAAGCGCTGCAGCTCGGCCACAACTACATCGGCACCGAGCACATCCTGCTGGGCCTGATCCGCGAGGGCGAAGGCGTCGCCGCGCAGGTGCTGGTCAAGCTGGGTGCGGACCTCAACCGGGTCCGCCAGCAGGTGCTGCAGCTGCTCTCGGGCTACCAGGGCGGCAAGGAGTCCACCGAAACCGGTTCCGGCCGCGGTGAGGGCACCCCGTCGTCGTCGCTGGTCCTCGACCAGTTCGGCCGCAACATGACCGTGCTCGCCCGCGAGGGCAAGCTCGACCCGGTCATCGGGCGCGGCAAGGAGATCGAGCGGGTCATGCAGGTGCTGTCCCGCCGGACCAAGAACAACCCGGTGCTCATCGGCGAGCCCGGCGTCGGCAAGACCGCCGTCGTCGAAGGCCTCGCGCAGAGCATCGTCAAGGGCGAGGTGCCCGAGACGCTCAAGGACAAGCAGCTCTACACGCTGGACCTGGGCTCCCTGGTCGCCGGCTCCCGCTACCGCGGTGACTTCGAAGAGCGCCTGAAGAAGGTGCTCAAGGAGATCAAGACCCGCGGCGACATCATCCTGTTCATCGACGAGCTGCACACGCTGGTCGGGGCGGGTGCCGCCGAGGGCGCGATCGACGCGGCTTCGATCCTGAAGCCGATGCTCGCCCGCGGTGAGCTGCAGACGATCGGCGCGACCACGCTCGAGGAGTACCGCAAGTACATCGAGAAGGACGCCGCCCTCGAGCGCCGGTTCCAGCCGATCCAGGTCGGCGAGCCGTCGCTGGAGCACACGATCGAGATCCTCAAGGGCCTGCGCGACCGGTACGAGGCGCACCACCGCGTCTCGATCACCGACTCGGCGCTGGTCGCCGCCGCGACCCTGGCGGACCGGTACATCAACGACCGGTTCCTCCCGGACAAGGCGATCGACCTGATCGACGAGGCCGGCGCCCGGATGCGCATCCGCCGGATGACCGCGCCGCCGGACCTGCGCGAGTTCGACGAGAAGATCGCGAACGTCCGCCGCGACAAGGAGTCCGCGATCGACGCGCAGGACTTCGAGCGCGCCGCCCGCCTGCGTGACGAGGAGAAGACCCTCCTCGGCCAGAAGGGCGAGCGGGAGAAGCAGTGGAAGGACGGCGACCTCGACGTCGTCGCCGAGGTCGACGACGAGCAGATCGCGGAGGTGCTGGCCAACTGGACCGGCATCCCGGTGTTCAAGCTGACCGAGGAGGAGACCACCCGGCTGCTGCGCATGGAGGACGAACTCCACAAGCGCATCATCGGCCAGGAGGACGCGGTCAAGGCCGTCTCGCAGGCGATCCGCCGTACGCGTGCCGGTCTGAAGGACCCGAAGCGCCCGTCGGGCTCGTTCATCTTCGCCGGCCCGTCCGGTGTCGGTAAGACCGAGCTGTCGAAGGCGCTGGCGGCGTTCCTGTTCGGCGAGGACGACGCGCTCATCCAGATCGACATGGGCGAGTTCCACGACCGCTACACCGCTTCGCGGCTCTTCGGTGCCCCTCCGGGCTACGTGGGCTACGAAGAGGGCGGCCAGCTGACGGAGAAGGTGCGTCGCAAGCCGTTCTCGGTGGTCCTGTTCGACGAGATCGAGAAGGCGCACCAGGAGATCTACAACACGCTCCTGCAGGTGCTGGAAGACGGCCGCCTGACCGACGGTCAGGGTCGCACGGTCGACTTCAAGAACACGGTCCTCATCTTCACGTCCAACCTGGGCACGTCGGACATCTCGAAGTCCGTCTCCCTCGGGTTCGCCGGTGCCAACGACACCACGAACCGGTACGAGAAGATGAAGCAGAAGGTCAACGAGGAAATGAAGAAGCATTTCCGCCCGGAGTTCCTGAACCGGATCGATGACATCATCGTGTTCCACCAGCTGACGCAGGAACAGATCATCATGATGGTCGACCTGATGATCGGCCGCGTGGAGACGCAGCTGCGCGCCAAGGACATGGAGCTGGAGCTGACCGAGAAGGCCAAGTCCCTCCTGGCCAAGCGCGGCTTCGACCCGGTGCTGGGCGCCCGGCCGCTGCGCCGCACGATCCAGCGCGAGATCGAGGACCAGCTGTCGGAGAAGATCCTGTTCGGCGAGGTCGAGGCGGGCCAGATCATCCTGGTCGACGTCGAAGGCTGGAGCGGCAACCCGGAGGACAAGGACGACCAGGCCAAGTTCACCTTCCGCGGTGAGCGCCGGCCGTCCTCGATCCCGGACGCCCCGCCGGTCAGCATCGGCGCGGGCCACGAGGAGCAGAGCGGCGAAGCCGAAGCCGAGTGATCGGGCTTTAGCTGCGACGTAGGAAGGGCGGTTCCCCTTGAGGGGGGAGCCGCCCTTTCTTGTGTGCTCGCCCGGGAGGGTCCTGGTCTCGGGACAGCCGCTGGTCGACCGGAACATCCCCGTCGCGGAGCTGCGGTTTCGCGCTCACCTGAGTCACGGAGCGGAGGGCTGACGCGATGAGCCGATCCTGGAAGGCCGTGAAGGCGGACAAGGCCGCCATCGACCGGGACGCCGGCCGGGACGTCGGGGGTGCTCGGGCCGCCGCGCGCGAAGCCACCGAGGCGTTCGTGCTCGGGTTCCGCCTGGCTCAGCTCCGCGAGGACGCCGGCCTCAGCCAGACCGAGCTCGCCAAGCGCATGGGCGTCAGCCAGCCGAGGATCAGTCAGCTCGAGCAGGGGGACCCCGGGCAGATGGAGCTGGACACCCTGCGGCGCTACATCTCGGCTCTCGGCGGCCGGCTGCGCGTGTCGCGGACTTCGACGACCACGACGTCACCGTCTCCGCTCCCGAGGCCGGGGCCTGAGCCGCTTCCTCCGCCCGTGAGACGATGCCCGCGGGCCTTGGGAGGGGAATCCGCGTGGATGTGCTGGCGATCGACTTCGGGACGTCCAGCACCGTCGGAGTGCTCTCCGGCGCCGGGCACGGCCCGCGGGCCGTCGAGGTCGATGGGGCCGCCACCATGGCCTCCGCTGTTTTCCTCAACGATGACGGGCTGCTCGTCGTCGGCCGGGAAGCCGAGCGGCGGGCGCGGCTGGATCCCAGCCGGTTCGAAGCCAATCCCAAGCGCCGCATCGACGAAGGCTCGCTGAGGCTCGGCGACACCGATGTCCCGGTCACCGACGCCTTCGCCGCCGTTCTGCGGCGGATGCGGGAAGAAGCCGAACGGCTCCTGCAGCGGCCCGCCGGGCAGACGCGGATCTCGCACCCCGCCGGGTGGGGGGCCGCGCGGCAGGAGGCCATCAGGACCGCTGCCGGTAAAGCCGGGCTCGCCGATGTGCGGCTCATTCCCGAACCCGTCGCCGCCGCCGCGCACTACGCGAGTCTCGGGCACTCCGGGAACGGGCCGATCGGGGTCTACGACCTCGGGGCCGGGACCTTCGACTGCGCCGTCGTCGGGGTGAACCGCCAGGGGTTCGCCGTGCTCGCCGAGGACGGGCTGCCGGATCTCGGGAGCCTCGACATCGACCAGGCGCTGCTCGTGCACATCGGACGCGCGGTGTCGCACGCCGATCCCGCGCAGTGGCAACGGCTGCTGCGGCCGCAGACCACCGCCGACCGGCGGGCGCGGCGGGCGCTCCTGCAAGACGTCCGCGACGCCAAGGAAAGCCTCTCCCGGCACGCGCAGACCCACGTCCCCATGCCCGAGCCGTTCGGGGACGTCCTCGTCAGCCGGGACGAGCTCGAAGCGCTCGTGCGGCCCAGCCTGCTGCGCAGCGCCGAACTGCTCGGGACGACGATCCGCCGCGCCGGGCTGAGCCCCGGGCAGCTCGCCGGGATCCACCTCGTCGGCGGGCCGAGCCGGATGCCGTTGCTGGCAACGCTGCTCGGGCGGCAGCTCGGGGTCACGCCGACCACGCAGGACCGGCCCGAGACGGCCGTCGCCTTCGGGCTGCACCACGTTCCGCTCGACACGTCGGACCTCACCGTGCCCGCGTTCGCGCCCGTCCGGCCGCCGGTGCCGCCGCCGCGGCCCCAGCCGTGGCAGCAGCAAGCCCTCCGGCCACCGCCGCGGTACGCGCCACAACCGGAACCGCCGCGCAAGCGGTGGTGGTCGCGGTGACCAGTCCACAGTGGAGCTTCACCAGGCTTGCTCGAACCGCATGCCCTTGCCGTAGTAGTCGTCGTCCGGCACCGGCCCGGACGGCGGGGGTGCCGCGGCCGGCGCTTCCGACGACCGGTCCTTGAGCACGGTGCTGTCCGCCGCACGGGGAACAGCGGGCGGCGCGACCGGAACCGGCGCCGGCTCGAACTGCACCCGCCAGCGCAGCCGGTCCATCAGGTAGCCGCCGCTGCCCAGCGGCGCCAGCAGCTGCCCGGTCCGCTTCGCCGACTCGCGCTGCGCTTCGACGTACGTCCGCAGGACGGCGTCCGCGATCTCGGCGGGCGACATCCCCGAGACGGCGTCGCTCAGCCGCAGCCGGGTCAGCACGCCGTCGGTGTTGACCGCCAGCGAAACCGCGCCGTCGTCGGACGTTGCCGTCGCCGAGAGCGCGGACAGCTCGGCCAGCAGGGCATCGCGGTCCGGGCCGTCAGCCACCCGGTCTCCCGGCGTGCGTGGCGCCGCTGGACACCTGGCCGTCGGGCGCGATGTCGACGTTCGCGTCGCGGACGTTCTTCTCCGTCTGCCGCGAAGTGTGGTCGGTCTCGAAGTTCGACGGGTCGAAGTTCGCACCCGGGCTGACGTCCGGCGCGTCCGGGATCTTCGGCAGGTCGACGGCCTCGTCACCGATGCGGTCGGCCAACGTCCGAGCCGCGTCTTCGGCGCCGCCGCGGATCTTGCCCGCGCTTTCGGCGAAGCTCTGGTACAGGTCGAACGCGTTGTCGCCGGTGATCTCCGCCTGGTTGGCCACGACGGCGGTGATCGCGCCGCCGGCGGCGTTCCCGGCGATCAGCGCCCCGTTGGCGGCGGTGAACATCGACGCGCCCGCCACCGCGCCCGCGCCGGCGGTCGCCACGGTCAGCAAACCGGTGACCGCGCCCGCGAACGTCGCCGCCAGCACCTTCGACATCGCCGCTTCGCGCTTGCGCTCCTGCGACTTCTGGTAGTCCTCGGCCGTCTGCTTGAACGTCGAGCCGAGGTTGTTCAGGTCCTGCCGGGCCGAAGCGATCGCTTCGCGCGCCGCGACGATGTCGCTCTCCAGCACCGTGATCTTGGTTTCGACCTCGGTGAAAGCGTCGGCGAGCTCGTTCAGGTACGCCTTGACGGCGTTCGCCGCGGAGCCGCGCCAGACGTCGAGGAACTGCCGGGCGTCGTCGAGCTTCGGCTTCGAGTCGCGCTGCAGCGCCTTCCAGACGGCGTCGTGCTTCATGATCAGGCTCTGCAGGCCCTCGGCCGACTCGTGGTCGATGTCGGCGTCGGAGAACTCGCGGTAGACGCCCGCGGTCTCGTCCTGCATCTGCTTGAACCCGGAGTCGTCGCTGCCCATGCCGAAGATCCAGTCGGTCACCCGCAGGATCTCGAGCGCGTCGAGGGCGTCGTTCGCGCCTTCCTCCAGGTCCTCCGAAATGCCCACGAGCAGTTCCGCGCGGCGGTCGTCGCCGTTCGACATCGGCTGGGCGTCGAGCCCGGAGTCGAAGTAGCCGTCCACGTCAGTTCCCCTCCAGGCCGGCCGCCGCGCGGTTGACGCGCTGCTTCGAGTCCTCGTCGGCCGTTTCGTACAGCTCCGCGACCCGCAGCAGCGCGTGGCTGGTGTCGGCGGTCGTCTGGTGCAGCTGCGCGACCAGCTTCTGGATCTTCACCAGGTGGTCGTTGTAGGCCTTCGCGACGGCCGGCATGCCGAGCGTGCGGCCGAAGGCGTTGGCCACGGGGAGCATCCCGGCGATGCCCCCGAAGAAGCCGTCACCGCCGGAGGAGACGGGGACGTCGGTGCCACGCAGGCCGTTCGACGCGGCTTCCGCGGCGTCGGCCGCGGACTGCAGGGCACCGGCCGAATCCCGCAGGTCCTGCAGGTCGGTTTCGAATCCGATCATCGGGACATGTAAACACCGTTCGCTCGCCCGGCTGGGGGATTCGACGGCGGTGTGCCCCAGATCACGAACGGCCCGCCGTACCGCCGAACGGGGGAACCTCGTCCGTGTGCGGGGTGCTCGGCGCTCTTACCTGCATGAGCACCGCGACGAAGCCCCGGCCGCCGACCGTGCGGAGGCAGCTGCGCGAGGCGAAACGCTTCTCCTGGACCGGGTTCGCCGTCACGGTCGCGGCGTCGCTGCTCGGCACGCTTGTCCCGGCCGCGATCGGCGCAGGCCCGAGCGCGACGCTGGTTTCGACGCTGGTGGTCACCGTACTGGCGGCCGGCGGGTTCACCGCCAAGGACGGCGCCGCCCGCGGCATCAAGGCGATCGCGATCGTGCTGCTGGCCGCGGGTGCGCTGGTGCTGACGGTGACCGGGGTGACCGTACTTGACCTCGTGCGCGGCAAGCCGGCGACGTTCCCGGTGGTGCCGGACGCGGCCGCGGAGGCGAAAGTCGTCGTGCCGGAGTCGGTCGCCTGCGGCACGACCCCGGTGCGCACCACGACGACGTGCACGGTGGCGGTCCGCAGCGTCGGCGCCAGCGCGTTGCGGGTGAGCGGGATCGAGCTGGACAGCACCGACTTCGTGGTGGACGCGCGCGGCTGCGTGGACCGGGACATCGCCCCGGGCCGCCGGTGCACGCTGGTGGTCAGCTTCACGCCGGCGTGGAGCGGCGACCGGGTGGCGGACCTGACGGTGCACCACAACGTCCCGGGCCCGGCGGCGTTCGTGGAGCTGACCGGCCGCGGCGGTTAGTGCTCCGCGCCCGCGCTGACCACCAGGTCGACGGTCGTCTTCAACGCCGTGTCCGCCAGGACGTCCAGCGCGTCGGCGATCCGGTCCACGCCGAGCGACGGCGCCTGCTTGCCCGAAGCGGCGACCTGCCCGGGGCTGAACGGCACGTGCACGAACCCGCCGCGCACACCGGGGAACTCCGTCGCCAGCAGGTGCATGAGGCCGTAGAAGACCTGGTTGCACACGTACGTCCCGGCGGTGTGGGACACCGACGCCGGCACGCCGGCCGCGCGGATCGCCGCCACGCAGGCCTTCACCGGCAGCGTCGAGAAGTAGGCCGCCGGGCCGTCCGGGACCACCGGGACGTCGACCGGCTGCGCGCCCGCGTTGTCGGGGATGCGGGCGTCGACCAGGTTGATCGCGACCCGCTCCGGCGTGACGTCGGACCGCCCGCCGGCCTGGCCGACGCACACCACGAGCGACGGCCGGTGCTCCTCGACCGCGGCGCGCAGGGCGGGCAGCGACGCCGCGAACTCGCACGGCAGCTCGACCGCGGCGACGTCGTCCCGGCGCCCGCCGAGCCGCGAAACCGCCTGCCACGAGGGGTTCACCGGCTCACCGCCGAACGGCGCGAACCCCGTCATCAGCACCTTGGCCATGCCACCTCCGAAACGCCGTGAAGGCCACCTCCGGGAACCTTACGTTCCCCGAGGTGGCCTTCACGGAACGCGGGTCAGGCGGCGGGCTTCAGGCCACCCGGGTACAGGTACTGGTCGGCGGGCTTGCCGGTGCCGTACACCCACGCGTCGAAGAACCCCTGGAGGTTCTTGTGCGAGACGGCTTCGGTGTACCGCTGGAACTGCTGCATGTTCGCGTTCCCGTCTCGGTGCAGCGACGGCCAGGTCTTCAGGACCCGGGAGAACGCCTGCTCACCGACGTAGTTGCGCAGCGCGTGCAGCATCACCGGGCCCTTCGAGTACACGTACGTGAACTCGTTGCCCTGTCCCATGTCGTAGAGCTTGCCGTTCCAGAACGCCGTCGACGCCTTCTTGACGTCGTCCGCGTACTGCTTGTTCAGGTCGACGCCTTCCTTGCCCTCGTCCCACAGCCACGTGGCGTAGGAGGCGAAGCACTCGTTGAGGCAGACGTCCTTCCAGTGCTCGACCGCCACCGAGTCGCCGTACCACTGGTGGGCGTTCTCGTGGACGATCGTCGGCACCGTGCCGGCCCAGCCCGCGGAGTAGATCGGCCGGCTCATCGTCTCCAGCGAGAAGCCGATCTGCTCGTTGAGGAAGATGCCGCCGGCGGCGTCGATCGGGTACTTGCCGAACTTCGACTCGAGGAAGTCGAGGATCTCCGGCAGCCGCCCTTCGG
This sequence comes from Amycolatopsis sp. NPDC049159, assembly GCF_040648295.1. Classification (NCBI taxonomy): domain Bacteria; kingdom Bacillati; phylum Actinomycetota; class Actinomycetes; order Pseudonocardiales; family Pseudonocardiaceae; genus Amycolatopsis; species Amycolatopsis sp. NPDC049159. Next base: position 52,141 of record NZ_JBEZDL010000017.1, on the reverse strand, counting down.
CCTGCTTCGTCGTGTCGGGCACGCCGGGGGCGAACGCGCTGACGATCGGCGTGCCGTCCTTGCGGGTCTGGCGGTCGAAGGTCCACTTGTCGATCGCGACCGTCGTCATGTACGGCACGATCGGCGTCTCTTCGGCCCAGACGTGCGTGGTGCCGCCCGGCGCCTTGAAGGACGGCTTCTCGCGGCCGTTGGCGATCACGCCCCACTCGTCCGGCACGGTGATCGCCAGGTGGAACGTGGCCTTGTCGAGCGGGGTGTCGTTGACCGGGTACCAGGTGGTCGCCGACCGCGGCTCGCCGGCGACGAACGCGCCGCCCGCCTTGGCGTACTGCCAGCCGTTGTCGCCGAGCGCCGGGTCGCTGATCGGCGCGGGCACACCGTGGTAGGCGATCTTGACCTTGAAGTTCTGGCCGCGCCACAGCGCCCGCGCCGGCGTGACGACCAGTTCGTGGTCGCCGGTCCGGCTGAACTTCGCGTCCCGGCCGTCGACCTTCACCGAGTCGACGGTCAGGCCCTTGAAGTCCAGGTCGAACGAGTTGAGCGACTGGGTCGCCCGCGCGGTGATGTCCTGGTTCCCGGTGAGCTGGTGCGACGCCGGGTCGTAGGTGACCTTGAGGTTGTAGTCCGCGACGTTGTAGCCGCCGTTGCCGTCCTGCGGGTAGTAGCTGTCCCCGGCGCCGTCGCTGCCGGGCTTCGCGCCCCAGCCGTCGCCGGCCGCGGCGACGCCGGTGCCCAGGCAGAGGCTCGCGACCACGGCGGCCGCGACCACGACCGGTTTCTTCACCCTCATGAACGCTCCTGTCGGTGTCAGGTGGACCTCGCCCGCAACGTATCGCCACGAACGTGGGCACTGGGGGGCTCGCGTCGCATTTGTCCGGATAATCAGCACTTACGTCGCCCCGGCCCTGCACCCGGCCGCCGTCTGGAAAGCTGGACGCATGCGCGTCGCGCTGCTGGGCCCGCTGCGTGCGGCGGAAGACGACGGCACCCCGATCGACATCGGCGGTGCCCGCCTCCGCATGCTCCTGGCCAGGCTCGCGCTGGACGCCGGGCGCGCGGTGTCGGCGGACGCGCTCGTCGACGGCCTGTGGGGCGGCGAACCGCCGTCCGACGCGGCCAACGCCCTGCAGTCGCTGGTCTCGCGGCTGCGGAAAGCCCTGCCGGTGGCGGTCGAATCCGGGCCGGGCGGCTACCGGCTGGCGGTCTCGCGCGAAGAGGTCGACGCGGAACGGTTCGAACGGCTCGCCGCCGACGGCCGCCGCGAGCTGGCCGCGGGCCGGGACGCCTACGCGGCGGAGCTGCTTGCCGAGGCACTCGGCCTCTGGCACGGCGACGCGCTCGCCGACGTCCTCGACGCGCCTTTCGCCCACGCTCCCGCGCGGCGGCTCACCGGGCTGCGGACCGAGGCCACCGAGGACCGGTTCGAAGCCCTGATCCGGCTCGGCGAGCACGCCCGGGTCCTGGCCGACCTGACCGCGGCGGCCGAGGCCGACCCGCTGCGGGAACGGCTCGCCGGGCTGCGGATGCGGGCGCTCTGCGCGGCCGGGCGGCAGTCGGAGGCGCTGTCGGTCTACACCGGGATCCGCCGCACGCTGGCCGACCAGCTCGGCGTCGACCCGTCGGCCGAGCTGCAGGAGATCCACGTCGCCGCGCTGCGGGGCGAGCTCGCGCCGCCGGCCCCGGTGGCCGACCGGCTGCCGACCCGGCTGACGACGTTCATCGGCCGCGACGACGAGCTCAAGCTGCTGGCCGAACTGCTCGGCGGCGCCCGGCTGGTCACCTTGACCGGGCCGGGCGGGGCGGGCAAGACGCGGCTGGCCACCGAAGCGGCGTCACGGCACCCGGCGCAGCAGCGCGGCCGCGTGTGGTTCGCCGCGCTGGCCGGCGTGCGCGACCCGGACGACCTCGGCGGCGCGCTGCTGGGCGCGCTGGAGATCCGCGACATCCGCAGCACCGACACCGAAATGCGCCGCCCGCTGGACCCGCTCGACCAGGCCATCGAGGTGCTCGGCGGCGCGGAAGCGCTGCTGGTACTGGACAACTGCGAGCACGTCGTGGACGCCGCCGCGAGGCTGGCCGACGAGCTGCTGCAGCGCGCGCCGCGGCTGCGGATCCTGGCCACCAGCCGCGAGCCGCTCGCCATCACCGGGGAAGCGCTGTGCCCGCTCGGCCCGTTGCCGGTGCCCGCCGAACGCGCCGCGCCCGCCGAAGCCGCCGAGCTGGACTCGACGCGGTTGTTCCTCGACCGGGCCGCGGCCGTCCGCCCCGACTTCGTGCTCGACGAGTCCACTGTGGACCAGGTCGGCGAGATCTGCCGGCGGCTGGACGGGATGCCGCTGGCGCTGGAGCTGGCCGCGGCCCGGCTGCGGTCGATGACCGTGGCCCAGATCGCCGGGCGGCTCGGCGACCGGTTCCGGCTGCTCACCTCGGGCAGCCGGACGGCGCTGCCCCGGCAGCGGACGCTGCGCGCGGTGGTCGAATGGAGCTGGGACCTGCTGACCGAGGCCGAGCTGGTGCTGGCCCGGCGGCTTTCGGTGTTCGCCGGCGGGGCCGAGCTGGGTCCGGTGGAAGCCGTCTGCGCGGACGAGCTGCTGCCCGCGGCCGACGTCCCGTACGTGCTCGGCAGCTTGGTCGAAAAGTCCATTGTGGACACTGTGGACGGTGGGTTCGGCGAGCCGCGGTACCGGATGCTGGAGACGTTGCGCGCCTACGCCACCGAGCGGCTGGTCGAGTCGGGCGAGCGCGACCGGACGCGCCGCGCGATGGCCTCCTGCTACGCCGAGCTCGCGCAGCGGCTGGAGCCGACGCTGCGCACCGCCGAGCAGCTGCGCGCGATCGACCGGTACGAGGCCGAGAACGCGAACATGATCGACGCCCTGCGCGGTGCGATCGAGATGTCCGATGTGGACAACGCGGTCGCGTTGCTGGACGGGATGTTCTGGTACCTGACCATCCTCGGGCAGGGCCACCGGGTCGGCGGCCTGATCCGCGAGACCCTCGACTTCGGCGACCGGCTGCCGCCCGCGGTCGGGGCGGCCTACCGGGCGCTCTTCTACCTCATGGACGCGATCCCGGTCCGGTCCGAGCAGAGCGAGATCCTCCGGCTGGTCGACGAGTGCGTGCGCACGAACGCGGTGGAGCGGTACCCCGGGCTGGCGGTGGCGCTGCCGATGCTCGCTTTCCTCGGTGGTGACCGCGAAATCGCCATCCGCGAGGTGCGCCGGGCCCAGGCGAGCGGGGACACCTGGACGCGTGCCGGCGGCCACTGGGTGGAGAGCTTCCTCCTCGACGACGCGGGCGACGTCGCGGGCGCGGACCGGGCGCGCGACCTGGCGCACTCCGGGTTCGCGGAGGTCGGCGACCGCTGGGGCACCGCGATGACGTTGAGCTTCAAGGCGTACGCGCTGTCCCAGGACGGCGACAGCGCGAAGGCCATCGAGACCTACCAGGAGGGCCTGGCGCTCTCGATCGAGCTGCGGTCGTTCGAAGACGCCGTGCAGCACTGGTGGCGGCTGGCCGTCGAGCGGGCGCGAACCGGCGACTTCGAGGGGGCCTGGCGCGACCAGGAAGCCGCGGAGCGCTACGGCGAAGGCATCACGAACCTGCAGCACCGGGCGATCCTGATGTTCGGGCGGCTCGAACTGCTGCTGCGCACGGGCGAGCTGGTCGAAGCGCGGGCGCTGCTCGACCGCGTCACCGCGATGGGCGGCGACGACTGGTTCCCCGGCGGCATCGGCGACGAGTTCGTGCACGCCTTCGAGGCGCGGATCCTGCTGGCCGAGGGCCGGGCCGACGAGGCGGAACCGCACGCCGTCGTCGCGGTCCGGGCGACGAGCAAGCGCGGTGACATGCCGGACATGGCCGGCGCGGTCGAACTGCTGGCGATGATCCGCGAGCAGCAGGGCGAGCACGAGACGGCGGCCCGGGTGCTCGCCGCGTCCGCCGTCATCCGCGGGCGGCTCGACCTCGGCAGCCCCGAGGTCCGCGCGCTCATCGACGACCTGCGCGCGGTGCTGCCCGACTACGACGCGAAGTACGAAGAAGCCAGGGCCGTGTCCAAAAAGGACACGATCGCCTGGCTCCTGGCCGAACTGGACTGAACCCGGTCGTGAGTGGTCAGGCGGGTGCTGACCCGCCTGACCACTCACGACCTCCCCTGGTGCGGAACATCCCCGTGTCTCCGCGCCCTCACACCCGCCGGCGGTAGGCCCACGTGGCCAGCGGGAAGAACACCACGACGGCACCGGCCATCCAGGCCAGCGCGCCGGCCAGCGGACCGGCGACGGCGCCGCCGTTCATCAAGCCGCGCAACGCGTTCGCCATCAGGCTGACCGGGCTGATGTCGGCCCACGCCCGCAGCCAGCCCGGCATCGTGGACGTCTGCACGAACACGTTGCTGCCGAACGTCAGCGGCATGATGAAGACGAACATCAGCGCCTGCGCCGAACCCGGCGTCTTCATCAGCATGCCGACGAACACCGAGCCCCAGCAGAAGCAGAGGCCGAACGCCAGCGCGAGCAGGATGGCCACGGCGAACTCACCGGGGCTGGTCGCGATCCGGTAGCCCATCAGCGTCGCCACGACCATCAGCACCACCAGGCAGACCAGGTAGCGCACGACGTCGGCGAGCACGGCCCCGATCAGGGGTGCCGAGCGCGCGATCGGCATGCTGCGGAACCGGTCGAACACGCCCTTGCTGACGTCGGTGTTGAGGTTCGTCCCGACGGTCAGGCACGCCTGCAGGATGTTCATCACGATGACGCCGGGCACGACCATCTGCAGGTACGCGTCGGTCGAGCCGGACAGCGCGCCGCCGAACAGGTAGACGAACACCACCAGGAAGACGATCGGCATCAGCGTCACGTCGGCGAGCTGCTCGGGGTTCTTGCGGATCTTCAAGATCCCGCGCCAGGCCAGCGAAAGCGAGTGCTGGAGTCCCTTGACGGGGGTGATGTGCCGCGGCGGGGCCGGGCGGTCGAGCGCCAGCGTCGTCATGCCACGCTCCCTTCGAGATCGCGGGTGGTGTCCTCGGCGGACGATTCGGCGGCGTGCCCGGTCAGCGCGAGGAACACCTCGTCGAGGCTGGGCAGCCGCAGCGCCAGCTCGTCCGCGGTGATCCCGGCTTCGTCCAGCTTGCGGACCAAGGTGGACAGCAGCACCGGATCGCTGACCGGCGCGGTGAGCAGCCCGGTCCCGGTGTCGCGGGACGGCCGCACCCCGCTGAGGTCGGCGAGGATCCGGTCGACGGCGTCCATGTCGGACAGCTGCGTCGGGCGCACCTGCAGCGTCTGCCCGCCGACGCGGCGCTTCAGCTCGTCGGCGCGGCCGTCGGCGACGACGCGGCCGTGGTCGAACACGGTGATCTTGTCGGCCAGCTGGTCGGCTTCCTCGAGGTACTGCGTGGTCAGCAGCACCGTGGCGCCTTCGGCGACGAGGCCGCGGACGACGTCCCAAACCTCGTTGCGGGCGTGCGGGTCGAGCCCGGTGGTCGGCTCGTCGAGGTAGAGCACCTCCGGGCCGCCGACCAGGCTCGCGGCCAGGTCGATCCGCCGCCGCATGCCGCCCGAGTACGTCCGGACCGGCCGCTTGGCCGCCTTGGTCAGCTCGAACCGCTCGATCAGCTCGGCGGCCCGCTTCTTGGCGTGCGCGCGGGGCATCCCGTAGAGCCGTCCGATGAGGACCAGGTTCTCGGTGCCGTTCAGGTCCTCGTCGACCGACGCGTACTGCCCGGTCAGCCCGATCAGGCCGCGGACCCGGACCGGGTCCTTGACCACGTCGTAGCCCCCCACGGTGGCTCTCCCGCCGTCGGGTTTCATCAGGGTCGCCAGGATCCGGACGGCGGTCGTCTTGCCGGCGCCGTTCGGCCCCAGCACCCCGACGACCTTGCCGAACGGGACTTCGAGGTCCACCCCGTCCAGCGCCTTGGTTTCCCCGAAGTGTTTGACCAGGCCCTCGGCCTGGATCGCGTGCGACATGGGCGTCCTCCTTCGCTCGTCGCGGGTTCTGGCACCACTGTGGACGGCGGCGCTGGCAGGCCGCGCACAGCGCGCTGGCAGGCGCTGGCAGCCGCTGGTGGAGATCTTGTGGAGGAGTTGCCGGTGCCCGAGCCGTCCGCGCCGGGGCTGGGCATACTCGGCGGCATGGTGGTTGCGGAAGAGACGCGGTCGCGGCGGAAGAACCCGCTGGTCACGGCCCTGCTGGTGGTACCGGTGGTGCCGTTGGCCGGGTTGGCGGCGCTGCGCCTGATCGGCTTCGACGGCGACTGGTACACCCTGGTCGCGCTGTCGCTGACGCCGTACGCGGCGGCCGCGGGCGTGCTCGCCGGCGGGCTGGCGCTGGCCTGCCGGCGCTGGTGGGTCGGCGGGGTCGCGCTGGTGCTGGCGATCGCGCTGGCCGTGCTCGTGGTCCCGCGCCTGTCGGCGAGCGAGCAACGCGAAGTGCACGGCAAGACACTGCGCGTGCTCTCGTCGAACCTGCTCTACGGCCAGGCGGACCCGAAGGCGATCGTCGACCTGGTGCGCGAGCAGCGGATCGACGTGCTGAACCTGGTCGAGATGACGCCGCGGGTGGTCGACGGGCTGACCGCGGCCGGGCTGTTCCAGCTCCTGCCGTACAAGGTGCTGCACCCGGCCCCGGGCGCGTTCGGCTCGGGGATCGTGTCGCGATTCCCGCTGAAGGAGGTCAACCTGACCGGCGACTCGGCGGCCAAGCAGCCGGGCGCGCAGGCCGACCTCGGCGACGGCGTGACGGCTGAGATCGTCGCAGTCCACCCGATCTCCCCGGACGTCGACACCCCGCAGTGGGAGCGCGAGATGAAGGACCTGTCCCGCGCGGCGGGCGAGCACGGCCTGCGCATCCTGGCCGGCGACTTCAACGCGACGCTGGACCACGCGGCGTTCCGCACGGTGCTGTCCCGCGGCTACAACGACGCGGCGGAGGAGCACGGCTCGGCGCTGACCCCGACGTGGCCCTCGTCGCTGCCGGTGGTGACGATCGACCACGTCGTGGTCGACAACCGCGCGGCGGTGCAGGACTACCGCGTGTTCGACGTCCCGGGCAGCGACCACCGGGCGGTGTTCGCCGAGGTGCGCCTGCCGTGACGCTCGTGAGTGTTCAGGGCGGTTCTAACCGCCCTGAACACTCACGAGGGCTTGCAGGGTTTCCAGTGCGCCGGCCGCGATGGAGACGCCGCGGTTGTGGCGGATCTGCGGTTCGCGCGGGTTGATCCGGATCAACCCGCCGGTCGCCGCGCTGGCCAGTTCGCTGTAGCGGCGGACCGTCGGGACCGCCTGGCCCGCGCCCAGTTCCACCACCACGAGGTCGTGCGCGGTGCGCCGCCACGCCGTCAGCTCGTCGAGCTGGGCCTGGCTGCGGTCCGGGACCCAGTCGTAGTCGCCGAACATCAGGATGTTGGGGCGGGCGAGCCCGCCGCAGCGGGGGCACGACGGGAGTGGCGGCACCGCGCGCATGGTCTCTTCGTCGATGGCGACGTCGAGGCCGGCCGCGGGCCAGATTTCGGTGGTGCACCCGGCAAGGCACTGCAGGTGGTGGATCGAGCCGTGCGCCTCGGCGACGTGGCCGAAGCCCGCCGCCTGGAACTGTCCGTCCACATTGGACGTGAACACCCGGGTGCCGCCGGGCAGCTTCTCGCCGATGTCGAGGAGCAGCCGGAAACCCTCGTGCGGCACGGTTTCGCGGTACAGCGCCAGCCGGTGCCCGTAGAAACCCCAAGCCAGCTCGGGATCGTCGGCGAAGTGCCGCGGGTCGGCGAGCTCTTCGAACCGCAGCCCGAGCCGGGCGTACGGCGGGTACGCGCGCCAAAACCCTTCGCCGCCGCGGAAGTCCGGCAGGCCGGAGTCGACGCCCATGCCGGCGCCGGCGCAGATCAGGAGTGCGCCGGCGCCGTCGAGCAGCTCCGCCGCGCGAGCGAGCTCACTCACCCGGCTTCGAGCCGAGGACGACCTCGAATTCCAGCAGGTTCGCGCCGGTGGAAACGGGCTTGGCGCGCTCGCCGGAGTGCGCCGCCGCGGCCGGGCCGCCCTTCGCCCACGCCTGGTAGGCCTCTTCCGTCTCCCACTTCGTGTACACGAAGTAGCGCGTCTCACCGGAGACCGGGCGCAGCAGCTCGAACCCGAGGAACCCGGGCTGCTGGTCGACCGCGTGCATGCGGGCGCCGAAGCGCTTCTCCAGTTCGGGGCCGGCACCTTCGGGGACCTCGATAGCGTTGATCTTCACGACACTCATGGCTCCAGCGTAGTTGGCTCCGCGGTGTGACCCGTGCCACTGTTGGGGTCATGGGGAGCACCGAGCGGGACCTGGCCACCGACATCGCCCGGATCGTCCGCGCCACCGCCGACGAGGTGGCGGGCGGCGCGGGCAACGAGCTGATCGACCGCGTGACCGGCCACCTGGGGGCGCCGCTGCCGGAAGTGGTGGTCGTGACGCGCAACTGGCCGATGTGGGAGCACGCCAACATCCAGCGCGGCGTCGACGCCTACCTCGCCGAGCACGGCACGGCCGTCGGCTGGTTCGGCATCGCGGGCGGCCAGCGCACGCACGAGGACCTGATCGGGATGCTCGCCACCGCGCGCAGCAAAGGGATGTACGAGCTGGGCTCGGTGGACTACACCACCACGGCGACCGGCCCGCACGACGCGACCGAAGCCGTCCAGCTGGGGCTGGTCGGCACGAGCGCGCCGGGCGGCGAGCCGGTGCTGGTGGCCATCCGCGGCGCGACCCCGCAGTGGGGCCTCGAGCAGTGCCGGCTGGAGGTCCTCTCGACGTCACGGGCGACCGCCACCGAAGTGCGCGACCGCGTCGAGCGGCTGATGGCCGAGCACGACCTCCTGCGCGGGCAGGTGCTGGCCTTCGGCACCAGCGAGCACCGCGCCAACGAACTCCTCACGTTCCTCCCGCGGCCCACCCTGACCGACGAGGAGGTCGTGCTGCCGGACGGCGTGCTCGACGCGATCGAGCGCCACACGGTCGGCATCGCCGAACACGGCGGCCGGCTGCTGGCGGCGGGTCAGCACCTCAAGCGCGGCCTGCTGCTGCACGGCCCGCCCGGCACCGGCAAGACGCACACGGTCCGCTACCTGATGGGCCGCCTCCCGGCCACCACGGTGATCATCCTGACCGGCACGGCGATGCGCTTCGTCGGCAAGGCCGCCGAGCTGGCCCGCCGCCTGCAGCCGAGCGTGGTCGTGCTCGAGGACGTCGACCTGATCGCCCAGGACCGCAGCTACGGCCCGCAGGTGCAGCCGCTGCTGTTCACCCTGCTCGACGCGATGGACGGCGTGGGCGGCGACGCGGACGTGACGTTCCTGCTGACGACCAACCGGGCGAGCGAGCTGGAGAAAGCGCTTGCGGACCGCCCGGGCCGGGTCGACCTGGCGGTGGAGATCCCGCTGCCGGACGCGGTGGGCCGTGAAGCGCTGCTTCGCTTGTACGGGCGCGGTTTGCGGTTGACGGCGGATCTCGCGCCGATCGTCGAGGCGACGGAAGGGGTGACGGCGTCGTTCGCGAAGGAGCTGTTGCGGCGGGCTTCGTTGCTGTCGCTGGCCGCGCGTCCGGAGGAGGAAGTGGTGGTCGGCGACGAGGAGCTGACGACGGCGTTGCGGGAGATGCAGGACGCGCGGAGTGCCTTGACGCGGTCGTTGCTGGGCAGCTCAGCTGCGCAGTGAGCCGGGGAAGAGGTCGGCGTCCGCGGGGAGTGTCGTGCCGTGGAACCACGCCGTGAAGAACTGGTGCAGGTCCTTGCCGCTCACCTTCGCCGCCATCGCCTCGAAGTCCGGCCACGTCGCGTTCGCGTGGCGGAAGCGGGCCGGCCACTCCTTCAGCAGCCGGCCGAACGCCGGGTCGCCGATTTCGCGGCGCAACGCGTGCAGCGCCAGGATTCCCTTGTTGTAGACACCCTCGAACTCGTGGCCCTGCCCCATCGCGACCAGCTTCTGCGACCAGAAGTCCGTGCTGCCGCGGGTGATTTCGATCGCCGCGCGGTAGCGGTCGTCCAGGCTCTGGCCCTCGCGCTCGGCCCACAGCCACTGCGCGTACGACGCGAAGCACTCGTTCAGGCAGATGTCGGACCAATCGCGCAGCGACACCGAGTCGCCGAACCACTCGTGGGCGTTCTCGTGCACCAGCGTCGGCAGGTCCGCCCACTTCGCGTACGTCGGCCGCGTCTGCGTCTCCAGCGAAAAGTGGACGTCCTCGTTCAGGAAGACGCCGCCCGCCGCCGACTGCGGGTACGGGCCGAACTCGGCGGTCAGGAAACCGAGCACCTCGGGCAGGCGGTCGCCGATCGCGCGGTGGGCCTCGGCGCCCGGGGCGTACGCCGACACCACCGGGGTGCCGTCGGGCAGGGTCGACTTGTCGACGCTGAACTTGCCGATCGCGATCGTCGTCAGGTAGCTCGCCACCGGGTTCGGCTCGGTCCAGGTGCCCGGCGGGCCCTCGCGGCCGTTCGAAATCACCGTCCAGCCGGCCGGGACGTGCGCCGTGAGCGTGAAGGTGGCCTTGTCTCGCGGGGTCTCGTTGACCGGGTACCAGAACGCCGCCGAGTGCGGCTCGCCGACCATGAACGCGCCGCCGTCGGCCGAGCGCTGCCAGCCGTTCTCGCTGCCGCCCTCGTGCGGGGTCTTCGCCGGCTCGCCGCCGTACATCACCCGCGTGCGGAACGTCGCGCCCGCGCGGACCGGCGACGACGGCGTGATCACCAGCTCGTGCGCCTTCTCCCGGCTGAAGCGGGCCGGCTGGCCGTCGACCTCGACGCCCCGCACGGTCAGCCCGCGCAGGTCGAGGTCGAAGCGGCTGAGGTCCTGGGTGGCCTTCGCGGTGACCGTCGTGTCGCCGTCGAGGTGGCCGCTCGGCGGGTCGTACGTGACGCCCACCTGGTAGCCGAGTGCGTCGTAGCCGCCGTTGCCGTCGTCCGGGTAATACGGATCACCGGCGCCGGCCGCACCCGGGAAGGGGTGCATCGGCGGCGGCTGGGGCACGCCGGGGACGGCGTCACCGCCGCAGGCCGCGGCGAGGATCACCGCGGCGCAGACGGCGAGGGCAGCGAGTCGGCGGCGCATACGAACACCATAGGTGATGGAAAGCGATCACTCGGTCACGTTCCGCACCAGGCCTTTTGTGGTTAGGTGGCCGCGTGCTCTGTTTCGGCGGCACCGGCGTGCCGATCGTTCTGCTCCACGGATTGATGGGCCGCGCGCGAACGTGGCGGCGGGTCGCGGAGTGGCTTCGCCCCTACGGCGCGGTGTACGGCCTCGACGCGCGCGGCCACGGCAGCGCCCCGCGCGTCGGCCCGTGGACGACCGAGCGCTTCACCGACGACGTCGCCGAAGCGCTCCGGACCCTCGACGCGGGCCCGGCCGTGCTCATCGGGCATTCGATGGGCGCCCTGCACGCGTGGACGACCGCCGCGCGCTACCCGGAGCTGGTGCGCGCGGTCGTGTCCGAGGACTTCGCGCCGGACCAGCGCGGCCGGACCGTCGAGACCTGGCGTGGGTACTTCGAGAGCTGGCCCGTGCCGTTCAAGTCGCTCGGCCACGTCCGCGAGTTCTTCGGCGACGCGGGCGAGTACTTCGCCGACTGCGTCGAGGAGCGCGAAGACGGCTACCACCTGGTCGCCGACCTGGAGGACCTCTACGTCATCGCGGCCGAGTGGGGCCGCCGCGACTACTGGGACGTCGTCGAGGCCATCCGCTGCCCGCTGCTGCTGGTCGAGGGCGAGCACACGGCGATGCCGCCCGGCCAGCAGGCCGCCGTCGCGGCGCGCGTGCCGGGCGCGAAGCACCTCGTCGTGCCCGGGTCCGCGCACCTACCGCACGACGAGGCCCCGGAGACCTACCGCGGCGCGGTCGAGGCCTTCCTGAGCAGCGTCCTCGCCCGCTGAAACGCCACTTTCCCTACGAAAGCTCCACTTTGCGCCACAAAGCGGAGCTTTCATAGGGAAAGTGCGCTTCAGGTGCGGGACAGGTCTGCCCGCCAAGCGGCGGTCGAGCGGTCGGAAGGGACGATCAGCGGCCAGACGTCGGCGCCGAGGAAGCCGGTTTCGTCCGCCGCCTTCGCCGCGGTGCAGGTGTCCTGCTCGAGGCCGGCCCGGGCGGACAGCGCGGCCACGGCGTCCGTGGTGGACTTCCCGAAGACGCCGTCGGTCGGCACGTCGAAGCCCGACGACCGCAGGAACTGCTGCGCCAGCTGCACCTTCTTGCCGGTCGCGCCGGGCTTGAGCAGCGGCCACTCCGCCTCGGTGCGCGCGACCGAGACGCCGAGGACGCGGCCGACCGCGGTCCGCAGCTCCGGCAGCCGGTCGTAGAGCACCTGGCCGCAGCACTCGGTCGAGTTGAAGTCGCGGTGGCCCTTGATGAACTCGGGCGTGATCGAGTACTGGTGCGCGATGTAGGCGACCAGCCCGACCAGCGAGTTCCACAGCGCCGTCGTGACGTCGACCGTGCTGTAGAGGCCTTCGTTCTCGATGCCGATGCACTCGCTGTTGTGGTTGCCGACGTTGGCGCCCTGGACGTGCTGGGTGCCGCCGCGCAGGATTTCGAGGCTGCGGTGGCGGCCCTCGGTGACGTAGCCGCCGCGGCTGTTCGTGAACTGCTGGCCGGTGTCGATCCAGCCGCGCGTGTCCATGTGGAAGTTCTGGATGTCGCGCGAGATCTGGAGGGCGTGCGCCAGCGAGTAGTCGGTGTTGTTGCCCGGGTCCACCGTGTGGTGCACGACGATGTACGTCGGCCTGTGGTTCTCCACCACGATCGCGCCGCTCGCCGGCCGCGCGCCCCACTCGGACGTCGGGTGGATCGTCGGTGTCGGCACGGCCGCCGCGGCCGTCCCGGTGGTCGTCATCCCCAGTGCGCCGGCCGCGGTCGCGGTCACCCCCGCTTTGAGCAGGGTCCGGCGGTCAACAGTGACCATGCGGAGAAAGGTAACTCCGCATCGCGCCGATGACAACTATTGACCAACTTTGGTCGTAGTGCGTCAGTGTTCACCCGGTAGTGCGAAGAGACCGTCGCGGGTTTGTTCGAGGAGACCGTCCGTCAGCAGGGAATCCAGGCAGCGGTCGCGCTGCCCGGCGTCGTGCCAGACGAGGTCCAGCCTCGCCTTCTCGACCGGCCCTTCGCTGCCGCGCAGGACGTCCAGCAGCCGCCCGCGGACCTGCCGGTCGGTGCCGGCGAACTTCTGCACCGGCTTGGCCGGGCCGGCGTACTCCGGGTGCCCGGCCAGCTGCCACGCGCATTCGTCGTAGATCGGGCAGTCGGCGCACTTCGGGGAGCGCGCGGTGCAGATCAGCGCGCCGAGCTCCATGATCGCGGCGGAGAACTTCGCGGCGGGCGCGTCCTCGGCCGGCAGCAGCGCCTCGACGTCGTTCATGTCCCGGGTGTTCGACGCGGGCCCGGCGTCCCCGGCCCCGTGCACGGCCCGCGCGACGACCCGCCGCACGTTGGTGTCGACGACGGGCGCCCGCCGCCCGTAGGCGAACGCGGCGACCGCCCGGGCGGTGTAGGCGCCGATCCCGGGCAGCGCGAGCAGGGTGTCCACATCGGACGGGACGACGTCCCCGTGGTCGCGCGCGATCACGCCGGCGGCTTCGTGCAGCCGCAGCGCGCGGCGCGGGTAGCCGAGCTTGCCCCAGGCCCGCAGGACTTCGCCCTGCGACGACGCGGCCAGCGCCGAGGGCACCGGCCAGCGCGCCAGCCACTCGTGCCAGATCGGCTGCACCCGGACGACGGGGGTCTGCTGCAGCATGATTTCGCTGACCAGCACACCCCAGGCCGAGCAGTCCGGCTCGCGCCAGGGCAGGTCCCGGCCGTGCGCGGAGAACCAGTCGAGCAGTACGTCAGCGTCCACAGCCACGCCGGGAGGCTACTTCGCCTGCTTCGGCAGCTCGCGAGCGACCTCGGCGGGCGACGGCATCCCGGCGATCTCCTCGGCCAGCGCTCGGGCGGCGCCGCGGCAGGCGGCCGCCTTCCGGGCTTGCTCGGTGACGGCGTCCGCGCTCAGCTCGCCGGGCAGGAGACGCACCGCGGCACCGGCGGCGAGGAGCGCTTCGGCGTTGGCGAACTGGTCGGCGCCCTGGGGCAGGACCAGCTGCGGGACACCGGCGGCGAGCGCGCCGAGGGTGGTGCCGCTGCCGCCGTGGTGCACGACGAGGTCCGCGTGCGGCACGACCTCGGTCTGCTCCACCCACGCCCGGACGGTGACGTTGCCCGGCACCTCGCCGAGGTCCGCCGGCGGCACCCGGCCGGTGGCGACGACCACGTGCTCGCCGAGCGCGGCCAGGCCGCGGATCGCCGTGGTGAGCACCTCCGGGGTGCCGAACGCGGTGCCGAGCGTCAGGAAGATCAGCGGACCGCCGGCCACGGGCGGCTCCGGCTCCGAGAAGGGCACCGGGCGCAGGGCGATCCGCTCGGCGGTCGCGAGGAAGCCCGCGTCCTGCAGCGAGGGCGGGCAGATGTCGACGTGCACGCCACCGGAGGGGCGCTCGAACCCGATGCCTTCGGGCACCAGCCTGCCGAAGCCGTGCCAGAGTGCCGGGATCCCGGCGCGCCGCGCGGCGACGCCCGCTTCCGGGACACCCCACCCGTGCACGACCAGGTCCGGCCGCAGCCGCGCCAGATCCGGCGCCAGGTCTTCGGCGTAGATCTCGTAGAACGCGTCCGCGGGCCGGAAGGGGCCGAGCCCGAGCCGGCGCAGCGGCGCGTGGACGTGCTCGCCGGCGGCGAAGTGGACTTCGTGCCCGACGTCCCGCGCCGCGATCGCGAGCGGGACCATCGGGTACGTGTGGCCGGCCGACGCCAGACCGGCGAAAAGGACTCGCAAGACCTACTGGACCTCGGTGAGCTTCCCGGTCTTCACGTCGTAGACGAACCCGCGCACGTTCTCCGTGTGCGGCAGGTACGCGCTGCGCCGCACCCGCTCCACGGACGTCCGGACGCTGTTCTCGACGTTGCGGAACGCCTCGACCGACCACGTCGGGCGCAGGCCGGTGTCGGTCTCCAGCTCGTCCTTGAAGTCGTCCTCGGTGACCATCGAGAGGCCGCACTCGGTGTGCTGCACGACCAGCACCTCGCGGGTGCCGAGCTTGCGCTGCGAGAGGGCCAGCGAACGGATCATGTCGTCGGTCACGACGCCGCCCGCGTTGCGGAGGACGTGCGACTCGCCCTGCAGGAGGCCGAACAGCTCGAACACCCGGATCCGGGCGTCCATGCAGGTCAGGATGGCCACCTGGAGCGAGGGCTTGGGGGACGACCGGTCACCGGGCGTCACCTCGCCGAGTTCCTGGTTGCGCTTGAGCAGTACGTCGATCGAGGTCATCGGTCACCTTCCGGCCAGTGGCCCCGCGGCGCGGGCTTGTCCACCCCATTGGACCGGGCGGTGCGCGATCGAGCAATGCAGTACGAGCAATGTCACGGGTTTCTACCCGCCGAACCAGGGCTCCTCGATCGTCCGCGGCGGCCCCGACGTGCGCCCGACGCGCAGTTCGGTGGGCAGCGTGATCACCTTCGGCGCGCTGCGCTCGGCGGAACCGAGTAGCAGGCGCCCGGCCGTCTTGCCCTTCTCGAGCACCGGCTGGTGGACCGTGGTAAGCCCGATCCGCTCGGCTTCGGCGATGCCGTCGAAGCCGGTGACGGTCAGGTCCTGCGGCACGCGCAGCCCCCGCCGTTCGGCCTCGGCCATGGCGCCGAGCGCGAGGATGTCCGAGGTGCAGATCACGGCCGTGATCTGCGGGTACGCGTCCAGCAGCTGGCGGGCCGCCGAAGCGCCGTCGTCCACCGTGTGGTCGAAGCGCTCGACCACCGGGACGCCGGCCCAGTCGACGCCGGCCGCCGAGAACGCCACGGCCAGGGCTTCCAGGCGGGTGCGCTGGACGTGGAAGTGCGCGCCGCTCTGGCGCGCCGGGGACACGAAGTCGTCGTTGCGCTCGCGGGCCAGCCGCATGCAGATGACGCCGACCTGCCGGTGGCCGAGGCCGACCAGGTGCTCGGCGATCTTGCCGACGGCGGCGGCGTCGTCCGGGCCGACGCGGTCGATGCCCTCGATGCTCGGCTGGTCGATGATCACCGTCGGCACCGGGCGCTCCAGCACGGCGGCCAGGCTCGGGTCGTCGTCGGGCACGGAGTAGACGACGAAGCCGTCGACGCCCGCGCGGTGCACCGCGGCGACGTCCTCGCGGCCCGGGCTCGCCGGCACCAGGTGGAGGCCGACGCCGGCGTCTTCGCAGGCCAGGGCCAGTCCTTCGAGCACGCCGACGGCGGCGGGGTCGCGGAAGGCGTAGGAGAGGTTCTCGGTGAGCAGCAGCCCGACGGCGCCGGCCCGGCGGGTGCGCAGGGAGCGGGCGACCGGGTCGGGACCGGGGTAGCCGAGGCGCCGCGCGGTCTCGAGGACCCGGCGGCGCAGTTCGGGGGACAGCTGGTCCGGCCGGTTGTAGGCGTTGGACACCGTGGTCCTGGACACACCGAGCTCCGCCGCGAGCGACGCCAGCGTCGCCTGCCTCCGGGTGCGAATAGGACGTCCCATCAGCAAACCGTAACGGTTCAGATCGAATTCATGAAGAGACACCCCGCGTGGTCGATGTCTCGATCCGCATGCACGAAGACGCATACACCAAACCGGGATCGGATGGCCAGGAAGTCATCCGGATGGGGTAAGGTGAATCTGACAACGGTTTCCATTAGCGTCTCCAGGAGTTCCGCATGAGTTCCCGCCGCACCAGGAACGTGCTCGCCGCCGCTTCGGCCCTGTCCCTCTTCGCGCTGGCCGCGTGCTCCGGCGGGACATCCGGTTCCGACGGCGGCGCGCAGTCCGGTGGCTCCGAAAAGATCGAGGTCGTCGCCTCGACGGACGTCTGGGGCAGCGTCGTCAGCGCCGTCGGCGGCGACAAGGTCGAGGTCAAGTCGGTCATCCACGACCCGTCGGCCGACCCGCACTCCTACGAGACCACCGCCGACGACGCCCTCGCGGCGAAGGACGCGAAGCTGCTCCTGTCCAACGGCGGCGGGTACGACGAGTTCTTCGACAAGCTCACCGGCCAGGCCGGGGACGCCAAGAAGCTCGTCGCGTACGACATCGCCGCGACCGGCGACGAGAACGAGCACGTCTGGTACGACCTGCCGGGCGTCGGCAAGGTCGCCGACCAGCTCGCGGCGCAGCTCGGCGAGCTCCAGCCGGCGTCGAAGCAGGCGTTCACCGACAACGCGGCCGCGTTCAAGGCGAAGGCCGGCGCGCTGGAGAAGCGCCTCGGCGAGCTGGGTGCGTCGCACCCGGGCACGAAGGTCGTCGTCACCGAGCCGGTCGCGCACTACCTGCTCGAGAGCGCGAAGCTGACCGACGCGACGCCCAAGGCGTTCTCGGACGCGGTGGAGAACGACACCGACGTCCCGGCCGGCGCGGTGAACGAGTACCAGCAGCTCATCGCCACCAAGCAGGTCAAGGCGCTGATCAACAACGCGCAGACGGTCACCCCGCTGACCCAGGACGTCGTCGGGCGGGCGAAGGCCGCCGGGATCGGCG
This sequence comes from Amycolatopsis sp. NPDC049159, assembly GCF_040648295.1. Lineage (NCBI taxonomy): Bacteria > Bacillati > Actinomycetota > Actinomycetes > Pseudonocardiales > Pseudonocardiaceae > Amycolatopsis > Amycolatopsis sp. NPDC049159. The sequence continues at coordinate 34,624 of NZ_JBEZDL010000017.1, read as the reverse complement.
TCGTGGACGTGACCGAGACGCTGCCGCAAGGTGTGACGGACTACATTGGCTGGATGACCGGGGAAGTGGATGCGCTGGCAGGAGCGTTGAAGTAGCCATGTCTCCTGTCTCCGACGACGTACGCCCCGCGGTCCGGGTCCGCGGGGCGGGTCTGGCGTTCGGCCCCCGGACCCTCTGGTCGGGCCTGGACCTGGTCGTCGAGCCGGGCGAGTTCCTCGCTGTCCTCGGCCCGAACGGGTCCGGCAAGAGCAGCCTGCTGAAGGCGCTGCTCGGCATGCAGGACCTCTCGGCGGGCACGGTCGAGATCGCCGGCGGCCGCCCGGGCGGCGCGAACCGCAAGATCGGCTACATCCCGCAGCAGCGCGCGATCGACGAGTCGCTGACGCTGCGCGGCGTCGACCTGGTCGGGCTGGGCCTCGACGGCCACCGCTGGGGCCCCGGCCTGTTCGGCATGGCGGCCCGGCGCCGCCTCGTCGCCGAAGCGATCGACGCGGTGGGCGCGACCCGGTACGCGAAGCAGCCGGTCGGGCGTCTGTCCGGCGGTGAGCAGCAGCGGCTGCGGGTGGCGCAGGCCCTGGTCGGCGACCCCGAGGTGCTGCTCTGCGACGAGCCGCTGCTGTCGCTCGACCTGGCGCACCAGCGCGCGATCAGCGAGCTGATCGACCGCCGCCGGCGCACGGCCGACACCGCGGTGCTGTTCGTGACGCACGAGATCAACCCGGTGCTGCCGTTCGTCGACCGCGTGCTGTACCTGGTCAACGGCTCGTTCCGGATCGGCAAGCCGGACGAGGTCATGACCACGGCCACCCTGTCCGAGCTGTACGGGACCCGCGTCGAGGTGCTGAAGGTGGGCGGGCAGATCCACATCGCGGGCGCGCAGAGCGCGTTGTGCGAGGAGGAGCCGCACCACCACGAACACGACGTCGAAGAGCAAGTGGGCTGAGTCTTGGATCTGTTCGACTTCGGCAAGACCTGGGAGCTGATCACCGAGCTGTCCGGGGTGCAGACCGCACTGGTGGCGGCGGTGATCCTCGGCCTGGTGGCCGGCGTGATGGGCCCCCTGATCGTGATGCGGCGCATGTCGTTCGCGGTGCACGGCACGTCCGAACTGGCCTTCACCGGCGGCGCGGCGGCCCTGCTGCTCGGCATCGGCGTCGAGTACGGGGCGCTGATCGGCGCGGTGGCGGCGGCCCTGCTGCTGGGCATCCTGGGCGCGCGCGACGCGGACCGCGACTCGGTGATCGGCGTGATCCTGTCGTTCGGCCTCGGCATGGGCGTGCTGTTCCTGTCGTTCTACAAAGGACGGTCCGGGAACAAGTTCGGCATCTTGACCGGGCAGATCATCACGATCGATTCGACGAACCTGACGTTGTTCGTGGTGTCTTCGGTCGTCGTGCTCGCCGTGCTGGCTTTGGTGTACCGGCCGTTGCTGTTCGCTTCGGTGGACCGGAACGTGGCGGTGGCGCGCGGGGTGCCGGTGAAGACGCTGACCGTGGTGTTCGCGCTGCTGGTGGGCGTTTCGACGGCGCTGAGCGTGAAGGTCGTCGGATCGCTGCTGGTGGTCGCGTTGATGGTGACCCCGGCCGCGGCGGCCGCGCGCGTGACGGCGTCGCCGTGGAAGGCCACGGTGCTTTCGGTGGTGTTCGCGGAGGTGGCGGCGATCGGCGGGATCGTGCTGTCCCTGGCCCCGGGCCTGCCGGTGAGCGCGTTCGTGACGGCGATTTCGTTCCTGATCTACGTCGTGTGCCGGGTCATCGCCTGGCAGCGCGACCGCCGGAGCCGGGTCCGCACGGTGGACCCGGCCCCGGACCTCGTCGCGGCTGCCTGAGCTACTGCACCTGGAGCGTGTCGCTCTTCGCGGTGCTGTCCGAGTTCGGGTAACCGATGGCCTGGTAGGCGGCCCGGACCCGGGGCCGGACGCACTCGTTGCTCGCCGTGTGCCCGACCGAATGGGGTGAGATCCGGACGCTGGTGACGGATTTGCAGAAGGTGTAGACACCGGACTTGTAGAAGCCGATGTTGACCTCGCCCGGCGCCCAGGTGATGTCGCCGGCGTTCCCGAGGGCGACGGTGAAGTACACCTCGTTGTTGTCCGCCCAGGCGCAGGCCTGCCAGTACCGCGTGCGGTCGTTTTTCAGGTATTGGTAGCCGCTGCACACGTGCCCGAACTGCTCCGGGGGCACGATGACGTCGGCGGACGCGACACCCGCACCCGCGAACAGGCCGGTGAGCGAAAGAACGACCGCGGTGACGAACCGTTTCATGAGTTCCCCTCTGCTTGCCCTGATCGGCCGGCTGGCCGCACAGGACACGCGCTAAACCCGGCGCCGGGTTTAGGCGCGTCGCCGCGGTCACCCGGTCAGCCGAGCATCAGCAGGACCTGCAGCTCCCCGACCACGAACCCGATCACCCCGCCGACGGCGATGAGCTTCCACTCGTCCTGCCGGAACGCCGGCCGCAGCAATCCCTCGAACTCCAGTGGCGTCAACGTCAGCACCTGCAGGGCTTGCAGCTCCCCGACGACTCGCCCACCGCGATGAGTTTCCCTTCGTCTTGCCGCCACACGGGCCGCAGCAGCCCGCCGAAGGGCAGCGGGGTCAGTGCCGGCGTCAGCCGAGCATCAGCAGGACCTGCAGCTCGCCCACCACGAACCCGATCACCCCGCCGACGGCGATGAGCTTCCACTCGTCCTGCCGGAACGCCGGCCGTAGCAACCCCTCGAACTCCAGTGGCGTCAACGCCAGCATCCGCTGCTCGATCACCTTCGCGACGTCCATCGCCTCGGTCAGGTAGCCCTCGGCGTACCGGGCCGTGTCGGGCAGCTGCTCCAGCGCCTTCACCGTCGCCGCGTGCTTCATGTCCTTCAGGCGCGTGCCGCCCAGCGTCCGGGACAGGGGCAGCTGCTTGTCGACCGCCTCCGAGACCAGGTGCTCCACCAACGCCGCCAGGCGGTCGGCGCGCGGGCCCCGCAGGACCGCGTCCAGCAGGTTCTGGACCGTCAGGACCTCGGTCGCGATCAGCTCGCCGTACTGGCGCGCCACCTCCGCGCGCCGGCGCTGGAACTTGCCCTGGAAGATCACCCGGCCGACGCGGACCGGCTCGCGGGGGACGAAGATCAGCTTGATCGCCAGCCAGTCGGTGAACAGCCCGATCGCGCCGCCGAAGACCGGCAGCACCCACGGCTCGCGCGTCAGCGCCCACACGATCGTCTGGACCAGGCCCAGCCCGAAGCCGAAGTAGATCCCCATCCGCGCGATGAACGCCATCTCCGGGCGGGACGTCTCGCGGATCAGCCGGACCAGCAGCGCCTTGTCGCGCGTCAGCCGCTGGACCGTCATGTGCTGGACGTCGAGCACCTCGTCGAGGTTTTCGCGGACGTCGTCGAGGAACTCCCGCACCATCCTCGGCGCCGACGCCTGGACCTGCTTGATCAGCATTTCCTGGGCGAGCGTCGGCAGGACCTCCCACAGCCGCGGGTGGTGTTCGGCGAGCACCTCGCGCGCGATGTGGTCGACCGCGCGCAGCAGCGGCTGCTCCAGCTCGGTCGTGATGATCACCGGGTCGATCCGGTCGAGCACCTCGCGCAGGTCGAGGAGGTTCTCGGTCAGCAGCTCGGTAGCGACCGCCGCCATCCGGCCGCCGTGCTTCGGGACGACGCCCTGCCAGCCGAGCAGCGGCGGGATCCCGACGAAGTCGAGGGGCCGGAACATCATCTCGATGGCGACGCGCTTGGTGACGTACCCGATCAGCGCCGCGATGAACGGCATCGCCGCGTAGACCGGCCAGTGCGCGGCGAGGTCGTTCAGGACAGCGTCCAATCCGACCTCCTCATGCCGAGAGCGAAACCGTACCGGCTACCCGAGCAGCGCGAGCACCTGCAGCTCGCCGACGAGCCCGCCGATCACCGCGCCGACGGCGATCAGCTTCCACTCGTCCTGCCGGAACGCCGGCCGCAGCAGCTGCTCGAACTCCAGCGCGCTCAGTTTTTTCATCCGGTCGACGATCGTGTTGCGCACGTCGAGCGCGTTGATCGCGTAGTTCTCGGCGTACCGGATCGTCTCCGGGACGCGCTCCGCGGCCTTCGCCGCCGCCGTCTGCTTCATCTCCTGGAACTTCTTCGTCCCGACGGCGATGGCCACGAACGGCTTGACGACGCTGGCCTGCGCGTCGATCGTCTTCTGCACCTCGCGGGTGATCATCGCGAACAGCTTGTCGGACTTCGGCCCGCGCAGCACGGCTTCCAGCAGGTGGGGAATGGTGATGATCTCGCGCGCGATCATGTCGCCGTAGTCGGCGGCGACCTGGTCGCGGCGCTTCTGGAAGATGCCCTGCCAGGTGTAGAGGCCGAGGAACCGGCGCGGCTCGCGCGGCAGGAAGATCATCTTCAGGGCGAGCCAGTCGGTGAGCCAGCCGATGCCGAGGCCGAACAGCGGGAGCACGATCGGCGACTTCGTCAGCGCCCACACCACCAGCTGCACGCAGCCGAGGATGAACCCGAACCAGATCCCCGAGCGCGCGATGAACCGCATCTCCGGCCGCGAGATGTCGCGGATCAGCCGGTTCAGCAGCGCTTTGTCGCGGACGAGGTTCGTCACGACCATGTGCTTGAGGTCGAGGACGTCCTCGATGTTGTCGGCGATCTCCCGCATGATCTTCGTGATCGCCTTCGGCGCCTCGGCCTGGACGCGCTTGAGCAGCAGCTGCTGCGCGCCGTTCGGCAGCACCTCCCACAGCCGGGGCTGGTAGGTCTCCATCACGTCCCGGGTGACGTCCTCGACGACCCGCAGCAGCGGCTGCTCGATCTCCTTCGCCACCTGCGCCGGGTCCAGCCGCGCGAAGATCTCCTTGGGGTCGACGAGGTTCGTCGTCAGCATCTCGGTGGCGGTGGCCGCCATCCGCTCGGCGTTGGCCGGCAGCACGCCCTGCCAGCCGAAGGGTTTGACGCCGACGAACTCGAGGGGCCGGAACATCATCTCGATGGCGACGCGCTTGGTGACGTAGCCGATCAGCGCCGCGATGAACGGCATGGTGACGTACACCTGCCAGTGCGTGCCGAAGTCCACTCGCGCACGCTATCGGCCCGTGATCAGTGCAGCAGGAGCAGCACCTGGAGTTCACCCACCAGGCCGCCGATGACCGCGCCGACGGCGATCAGCTTCCATTCGTCCTGCTTGAAGGCCGGCCGCAGGATCCCCTCGAACTCGATCGGCGTCAGCTGCCGCATCTTCCCGACGATCGTGTTCCGGACGTCGAGGGCGTCGGTGGCGTAGCTCTCGACGTGCTTCACCGTTTCGGGGAGGTAGGCGATGACCTTCGCCGCCGCCGCGCGCTTCATCTCCTGGTACTGCCGGCCGCCGATGGTGAGCGCGACCAGCGGCTTGGCGACGCTCGCCTGCCGGTCGACCGTGCGCTGGACCTCGCGCGTGATCATCGCGAACAGCTTGTCGGCGCGCGGCCCGGTGAGCACGGCCTCCAGCACGTTCCGCACGGTGAGCACCTCGTCGGCGATCAGCGCGCCGTAGTCGGCGGCGACCTCCTGGCGCCGCTTCTGGAACATGCCCTGCCAGCGGAAGAAGCCGAAGCCGCGCGGCTCACGCGGGTAGAAGATCATCTTGAGAGCGAGCCAGTCCGTGACGAAGCCCGTGACGAAACCGAAGATCGGCATGATCAGCGGCTCCTTGGTCAGCGCCCACGCGACGAACTGGACGAGCCCGATCACGAAGCCGAACCCGATCCCGGACCGCGCGATGAACTTGAACTCGGGCGCGGCGACCTCGCGGATCAGCCGGCAGGTCAGCGACTTGTCGCGGACCATGGCGCTGATCAGCATGTCGTCGACGTCGAGGACGTCGTCGATGTTGGCCGAGACGTCCCGCACGAGCCGTTTGACGACGGCCGGCGCCTGCGCCTGGACCTGCTCGACGAGCAGCCGCTGCGCCGGCGTCGGCAGCAGTTCCCAGAGACGTGGCTGGTAGGTCTCCATGACTTCGCGGGTGACTTCTTCGACGGCCTTGAGCAGCGGCGGTTCGAGCTCTTTGACCATTTCTTCCGGATCGAGCCTGCTGAAGATCTCCTGCGGGTCGACGAGGTTGCGGGTCAGCAGGTCGACGGCGGTGGTGGCCATCCGCCGCGCGTTCGCCGGGATGACGCCCTGCCAGCCGAAGGGTTTGACGCCGACGAACTCCAGAGGCCGGAACATCATCTCGATGGCCACCCGCTTGGTCAGGTAACCGATCAAGGCGGCGATGAGCGGCATGGTGGCGTAGACGTGCCAGTGCGCGCCGATGTCGGCGAGTACGTCCACAATGGCCTCCTCGCCGTCAACCGCTGGTCAACAGGCTCAGGATGCCAGGTGTCACCGGGGGTTCCAATATCCGTGATGCATCCGTTTGGCGGTACGTGCGGACGGTCCCCGGCTCACTAAGGTGTGCCGATGGTCGCGCCTGAGAAGCCCCAGTCCGCCCCGAAGACCACCCAGTTCGCGGTCGGTGTCCGCGGCTACAACCAGCGCCAGGTCGACGAGCGTCTCGCCGAGCTGACCAAGGAGATGCGCGAAACGTCGCGCAGCCGCGACGAAGCCGTCGCGACGTCCTCGGACCTCACGAAAGCCCTCTCGTACGCGCAGAAGGAGCTGGCCGAGACGAAGGCCGCCCTCGCCCGGATGAGCTCGAGCCCGTCCGGCGCCGGCGCGATGGCCGAGCGCGTCCGCATGATGATGCAGCTCGCGGAGGAGGAGATCGCGGACCTGCGCGCGGCGGCGGAGGCGGACGCGGCGTCGACCCGCGACCAGGCGGACAAGTACGCGCACGAGACCCGCCGCACGGCCGACAAGCTGGCGAAGGACGCGGAGGAGGACCGCGCCCGGATGCTGTCGGAGGCGAGGGGCGAGATCGAGAAGCTGAACGCGGCAGCGGGCGCGAAGCGAGTCGAGCAGGCCGCGGCGGCGGAGCGAGCCCGCAAGGAAGCGGACGCGAAGGCCGAAGCCGCGGCGGCGGCCGCGCGGCAGGAGGCCGACCGGGTGGCTTCGGAGGAGCTGGCGCGGAAGAAGAAGGCGTTCGATGACGAGGTCTCGCGCAAGAAGCAGGAGACGGAGTCGGCGTTGACTTCGGCCCGGGCCCAGCAGGCGGAGGCGGACCAGAACCGGAAGCTGGCGTTGGACCTGCGGAAGAAGGTCGCGGAACGCATCGCGGCTACGGACGTGGCGGTCCAGGAAGCGATGCGGTTGCTGGCGCCGGTGGAGGAGACTCCGGCTGGCGGGGACCGCAAGCCGGCTCCTGCTCCCGCTCCTGCGTCGGCCGCTTCGAAGGCTCCGGCTCCGGCTTCGGCGGCGAAGGGCTGAGCTGCGCACGCGACCCACGGAACTTCGCGACCCGGCCCGGCGTCTCGTCGAGACGCCGGGCCCACTTATCCACATCGCTCTGAGTTGTCCACAGATTTCCGGATGCACCGTTTTTGCAGGTGAGAGCCGATAGACTGGACAGGGGCCGCCCCCCAAGGGAGGGGCGGGGGCGTGTCTAGACCAGAGTGGTGCGCATGATCCTCGAGACCGAGCGGGCCGCAGTTTGCGCATACGCCCGCCGGATGGTCGGTGACGGCCTCGTGGTCGGTACCTCCGGGAACGTCTCCGTGCGGGCCGGTGACCTCGTCGCCGTCACGCCGACCGGGGTTCCCTACGCGAGCATGACCCCGGGCGACGTCGCCGTCGTCGATCTCGGCGGGCAGGTGGTCGACGGGTCGCTCAAGCCGACCAGTGAACTCCCGATGCACCTGTCCGTCTACTGGGACGTGCGCGATCCCGACGGCGAGCCCGTGACCGCCGTCGTCCACACGCACTCGCCGCACGCCACCGCCGCCTCGACGCTCGTGCGGGAGCTGCCGCCGGTCCACTACATCGTCGCCACCATCGGGCCCTCGGTGCGCGTCGCGCGCTACGCCACCTACGGCACGCCCGAGCTGGCCAGCGCCGTGCTCGAAGCCCTCGACGGGCGGCGGGGCTGCCTCATGGCCAACCACGGCACCCTCACCTACGGCGACGGCCTCGAAGCCGCCTACCAGCGGGCGCAGCAGCTCGAGTGGGCGTGCCGCGTGTGGCTGCTCGCGCAGAGCGCCGGCCGGCCGAGCCTGCTCCCGCCGCCCGAGGTGGCGAAGGTGGTCGACCGGCTGCGCGGCTACGGACAGGGCTGACTACGAAGCCAGCGCGTCCACGGCGTGCACCGCGTCCAGCAGCTCGACCACCGTCGGGTCGTCGACCGCCTCCTTGATGCACTGCCACAGCTGGAGGTTCGCCGTCGCCCAGCGCGAGTACGTCGCGGCCGCCTCCGGGTTGTAGAAGTAGTAACCCTCGTCGTGGACGTCGCACTGCTCGCCGACGATCTTGTTCGCCAGCTCGCGCAGGCTCAGCCCGTTTTCGCGCAGGTACCGGTGGGCCAGCACCACCGGCGTCACCGGCAGCGCCTTGAACAACGTGTCCGCGTCGCTCAACGCCTGCGCCTCCAGCGAAATGTCGCGGCCGCGCGTGGCCATTTCCGCTTCGTCGACGATCTCGTCGATCCACCGCGAAACGTGCGGCGGCACCCCGCATTCGGCGAGGATTTCCAGGCGCAGGTTCCGGCCCGCGGACGCGGGCGAGTTCCGGAGCACCAGGTAGTTGACGTCGTGCACCAGCGCGGCGACTTCGACCACCGCGGGGTCGGCCCCGTTGTGGCGGGCGAAGCCGCCTGCCTTCGCGCGGACGAAACTGACGTGGTGCCAGCCGTGGAACTGCAGCCGCTCGGCGTACTGGCGGCAAAGCCGGCGGACCCGGCCTTCGACGGCGTCGACGATCACGTGGTCGATCGTGCTTTCCTGCGTGCGCATACACCTCTCCCATCCCGGCCGTGGTGTTCAGACGGGTGGAGCAATGGTAAGCGCCGCTGACGCCGGTGTGTAGCTAGATGCGGTCCGCCAATTCCCCCAATCGGCTCTCGACCGGAACGTGACGATGGCCGATTCCGCGGGCCGGGTCGAAAGAAAGGCTGAAACTGCTCACGGGGCGTGATTTGACGAGGAAAGTCATCGTCCCGGCGGCCGCTTCGGGGATCCGGTGGAATTCGTCGGCCAGCATGGTGGCGCAGGAGCCGGCCTGGCACAACGTCCGGCGGCGCAGCCGCGCGGCCGCGATCAGCCCGGTGTCGTGGTCGATCGTCGTTTCGTACCGCTCGTGAAGGTAGTCACCACGGAGAATGGTGGTGCAGAAGTGGTACCTGTGGTTGTGCACCGAATCCGCGTAGCCTTCCCGCCAGTCCTCCTGGGCCTTGTATTCGTGCAGCCAGAAGGAAAACGGGTCGGACGGCGAATCCAGCAGGCACCAGGCGAAGTGCGTGGTCGTTTCTCTGGACGAGCGCAGCACCTTCGCGGCCTGGGCGCCGGACAGCGTGCGCAGCTGGGTCCGCAGCTCTTCGCGGAGGCCGGTTTGCGTGGCCCACGGCCGGAACCAGCCGTCGACCGCGCGCCAGTCCACGGCGAGCGGGAACCCGGCCGTGCGCAGGCGCGTGGCCAGTTCGGTGAGGGGGGACAGGCGGGTGAGCAAGGTCAGCTCCCTAGCTCGGCGACTTCGGAGAACTCCGCGCGGAAGGCGTGGAACTTCGCCTCCAGCTCGCGGAACTGCTCCTCGGACAACGGGGATCCGGTGATCTTTTCGAACAGCGCCAGGAAATCCGTCCGCGTCGTCGCGGACGTGATGCGGAAGTGGCGGCCGGTCCGGGACTGCGAGACGCGCACGAATTCGGCGCGCTCCATGTTGTAGAGGAAGGAACCCTCGGTGAACCGCAGTGACCGCGGGTACAGCTTCGTGGCGCCGCGGACGTCGCTGTAGAGCGACACCCACACGCTGTCGTCGAACAGCTCGAGCCGGTCCAGCGGCGGGTCGGCGACCACGGTGATGTCGACCGACGCGCAGCGGCTGCGCGCCAGGAAGAGGCCGACGAGCCCGATCCGGATCTCTTCGTCGAGCCGGGTCTGGATCTGTTCGTAGTCGACGTCGCCCGCTTCGCGGCGCAACAGGTAGCGGGCGCGCCCGCTGATCGAGGTGGCGTCGCGCGGATCGGCGATGACGGCGCGCAGTTCGCGTTCGGTGCGGGAAAGCAAGAGGCGGGCGGCGGCGTGCCGCCCGGAGAAGCCGCGGAAGAAGTACTGCCGGGTGTGGTCGAGGTCGGCCATCAGCCCGCGGTTGAACGCGGGGTCGGGCTCGGTGGTCGCCTCGAACACGTCGGTGGGGAAGAACTCCTTGTTCAGGGCGCGGTATTCGGCGCTGAGGTCTTCCAGCGCGCGCCTGCTCTCTTCGATCACCGGGGTCACCAGCGCCTTCTGAGAAGCGCTGGCGGTGATCAGCGTGGTGCCGAACCCCACGATCGCGGAGATCAGGGTGCCGGTGCCCAGCGACGTCACCAGGTTCTTCCCGGTGCCGGGGTCCATCAGGCCGGCGAGCCACAGGCTGAGGCCGGCGACGACGACGAGCACCGTGAGGAGCAAGCTCGTCCTGGTCCAGAAGATCTCCTGCAGTGGGGTACGGCGGCGGGATCCGCCATCCGCGGCCACTTGCTTCACCTCCCTCGAACCACCCGAACGGACGTATGCAAATCGTGTCTGTTCGAGTGCGCGGAGTCACTTTACGCGCCTGACGGGAGGTGCGAAATAAGAAGTTCGGGGGACAGCGCGGGCCGCCGGACGTCACTCTGGGCAATAATTAACCAGATCTCCTGGTTTCCCGAAAACGCCGGGAACCCAGGGTCAGAGCGTGGCCGGGAGGCCGTTTTCGTACCAGCCGGGGCCGGGTCGGGCGGTCATCAGGAAATCCACGACGACCGGTGCGGGTGCCGGGTGGATCTCCGGGAGATCGCGTTCGCCGCGCGCGGTGTCGACCGGCCAGGCCAGTTTCTCCTCGTCGAGCGAAAACTCCCCGCGCGCGCCCGTGCGGTTGCCGCGGGCGTCGAGGCGCGACCACTTGCCGTGCAGGTACACGGCATTCAGCCCGTGCAGCGCGGAGAGCTCCTGGTAGCAGAACCCGGCCGGAATCCCTTGTGCCCGCAGCAAAGCGGCGAGCAGGTGCGCCTTCGCGTGGCAAATCCCGACGCGCTCGCGGAGCACGTCGGAAGCGCGCCAGGTGACGCGCGGGTCCGCGGCGTCGATGACGTGTTCGACGTCGTCCCGCACGAACCGGAAGGTGGCTTCGACGGGATCTTCTCCGGTGGCGCGCAAAGCGTCGGCCCGCGCCCGGATCAGCGGGTGCCGGTGATCGACGACGGCGTCGGCGACGAGGTAGTCGCTGAGCCGATCGGAGGTGGGTGAGGGACCGGGACTCATCCGGCCATCCTGACAGGTGCGGCCATTCGGGCGAGACGTGTTTTCCGCGGCGGACACGCTCCGCACCTGCCGATTACGGAACGTAGAAGTCGGGCGGGAACCCGGTCCAGCACAGTTCGGCGGGCAGGTGGCTCTGGTCGTTGTAGGTCAGCAGCGCGGCGGGGCGGGCGGGCGAGTACCGGATGACGGTGAGGGCGGCGTTGGCGTGGTTGAGCGCGAGCCACCGCCACGGCGGAGCGTCTTGGGAGGCGCGGACGAGCCAGCCGACGAGGAAGTTGTGCGTGACGAGGACTTCGTACCTCGGTTCGGTCCCGGGCACGGGACCGGTGAACCTGCGTTCGGCTTCGGCGGCGAGGTCTTCGTCGGCCGGGGGGAGGCTGCGGGCGAAGGCGAGGAGGACGCCGGCCGCGGTTTCGGGGAGTTCCTCGCGCTGGGGTACGTAGGGGACGAAGTCGCCGGCGGCTTCGTTCTCGTTGCGGGGGACGCCGGGGAGCTGGGCGGCGATCAGGTCGGCGGTTTGCGCGGCGCGCGGGAGGGGGCCGTGGTGGATCGCGGTGACCGGGACGTCTCGCAGCCGCCGCCCGAGGAGGACTGCTTGGCGCCGTCCGGCTTCGGTGAGTTCGCCGCTTGGGGTCGCTTCGCCGTGCCGGGTGAGGAACAGGTACCGCGTGGTCAACACGGTCTCAGGCTTTCACGTCCCGATCTCGCGGCCGGGCCGGGTAACACGCCGCGGCGGCCTGCGACTCGACTGGAGCCGGCTCACGAGGGACGGCGGTCTTCGTGTCGTTGCGAGCAGCTTGGTCACGGCATTCAACGGAGTGATCGCTGAGGTCGCGGGGCCGGGGTTCAAGGTGTCGGGCGTCAGGTTCCGCACTACGGGCAGTTTCGTTGAGACAATGCAGAAAGCCACAGCCATCGGACGTCGGCTCGTGCGTGCGGTGCTCAATGCTTGGGGTCTGCCGGTCGACGAAGTGGGCGCCAGGATGCGGCTCACTCAGCCGGTGCCGCAAACCCGCCAGACGACGGCGTGGCGGCAGGCACCGCTGGAACTGCGGCTCCTGGCGGTCATGGTCGCCATGAACCTCTCGGCCGTGGTGGTGGTACTCGTCGTCCTGCTGCTGCGCTGATGGCGCGCCTCAGCCCACGGGGATGAGGGTGCCTTCGGGGCCGTGGGTGGGGACGAACTGGGCCTTCAGCCTGATCGGGGCCGGGTGCGGGACCAGGACCATCGAGGCGAACGGGGTGATCGTGTGCTCGTGTCCGCTGTTCGTGTGGAGGTGGGCGCTCACGTGGACGTTGCGGTCCGCGGGGATTTCGAACGTCACCGAGCCCCAGGAGACGACGTACTGGCGGCCGTCGATGCTGGCGATCGGGGCGTACGCGCGGACCGTGTGGCCCAGGTGCGGGATCTCCAGGGTGAGGAGGCGGCGGGGGCCGGTGTGGTTGTCGACGTACGGGATCACGCCGGGCACCTTGGCCAGGTCGACGGGGTCGGTCATGGTTGCTCCGCAATCAGAACTGGTAGTACAAGAACGGGCTGAACGTCCCCGTCGCGATCAGGATGGCCGCGTACAGCAGGCCCACCGTCATCACGCCGATGCGCAACGCCGTCGCCGGGCGGCTGCGGGACGACTCCAGCAGGGGGCCGGTCACCGGGTGGGCCGGCAGGAGGAAGACCGCCAGTGCCGCCAGCAGCAGGACCAGGCGCTGGTTCGTGAACGCCTGCTCCACGCCCGCTCCGATGCCCTCGAAGTCGGGGAGGAGCATGTGGCCGATCATCGACAACGCGTGGCCCAGGTCCGGTGAGCGGAAGAAGACCCAGCCGAACACCACCAGCAGCATCGTCAGGGCTCGGCGCAGGTAGCGCTTCCACGGGACCGCCGGGTCCAGGTCCAGGCCGAAGCGGCGCTCGATCACCAGGAGGGCTCCGTGGTAGCAGCCCCACACCAGGAACGTCCACTGGGCGCCGTGCCAGAAACCCGTCAGGACGAACACTATGCAGAGGTTGCGGTACGTCTGGGCCGCACCGTTCCGGTTGCCGCCCAGGGGGATGTACACGTAGTCGCGGAACCAGCGGCTCAGGCTCATGTGCCAGCGGCGCCAGAACTCCGTGATCGTCACCGACGAGTACGGCCGCGCGAAGTTCTCCGGCAACCGGAATCCCAGCATGCGGCCGAGGCCGATCGCCATGTCCGAATAACCCGAGAAGTCGAAGAACAGCTGGAGGGTGTAGCCGATCGCGCCCAGCCACGCCGTCGCGAACGTCATCTGGTCCGGGGGGACCTTGAAGCACGCTTCCACCAACGGGCTGAGCGAGTCCGCGATGATCGTCTTCTTGCACAGGCCCAGTGCGAAGCGCGGGAAGCCCGCCGCGATGTCGTCGAGGCGGTGGGACCGCGGCTGGGGGAGCTGGTCGGCGATCTCCCGGTACCGGACGATCGGGCCGGCCACCAGCTGCGGGAACATCGCGATGTACGCGGCGAACGACACCGGGTTGCGCAGGGCCGGACGCTCGCCGCGGTAGATGTCGACCACGTACGAGATGTGGTGGAACGTGTAGAACGAGATGCCGATCGGGACCACGAGGCTCGCGACCGGCACGCTGCCGCCGAACCAGTGCGCCACCGCCGCGATCTGCTGGGTCGCGAAACCCGCGTACTTCCAGACCAGCAGGACCGCGACGTCCAGCGACACCACCGCGATGAGGATGCGGCGCCGCCGGACGCCCTGGACGTCCCACGGGCTCGGGGCCAGCAGCGGGCCGGCCATGAAGTTCACGACCATGCAGCCCAGCAGCAGGAACACGAAGCCGCCGGCGCCGATCGTGTAGAACAGCAGGCTGCCGACCGCGATGATGCCGTTGCGCCAGCTCCGCGGGCACACCAGCACGGCGATGAGCACCGCCGGCAGGAAGTACCACAAGAAAAGTGGCGATACGAACGACATCGGGTCCCCTCGGTTTTATCCGACGGTGACCTTAACCCGACCGGGTGGTGGGGTCAGACCCGACCGGCGAGACGCCGCCGTCGCGCCACCTCGGCGAGCAGCACGCCGGCCGCCACCGAAGCGTTCAGGGACTCCACGCCCGCCGCCATCGGGATCGACACCGTCGCGTCGCACGTCTCGCGGACCAAGCGGGACAGGCCCCGGCCCTCCGAGCCGAGCACGATGACCAGCGGGTCGGCCGCCAGCTCGAGCTCGTCGATGCCGACCGAGCCGTCCGCGTCCAGGCCGACCAGCATCAGGCCGTCGTTCGCCCACGACTTGAGCTGGCGGGTGAGGTTCGTCGCCACCGCGATCGGCAGCTTCGCCGCCGTGCCCGCGCTCGTGCGCCACGCCACCGCCGTCATGCCCGCGCTGCGCCGCTCCGGCAGCAGCACGCCGTGGGCGCCGAACGCGGCCGCCGAGCGGATCACCGCGCCCAGGTTCCGCGGGTCGGTGACGCCGTCGAGCGCGACGAACAGGGGCACCTCGCCCGAGTTGCGAGCCACCGCCATCAGGTCGTCCGGGTGGGCGTACTCGAACGGCGGGACCTGCAGGCCAAGGCCCTGGTGCACGGCCCGGTTCGTCTTGCGGTCCAGCTCCTCGCGCGGGATCTCCAGGATCGAGATGCCCTTGTCGCCGGCCAGCCGGACGGCGTCGTTCACGCGGTCGTCGATCTCGATGTTCAGCGCGACGTACAGCGCGGTCGCGGGGACGCCCGCGCGCAGCGCCTCGACCACCGGGTTGCGCCCGGCGATCAGCTCCGGCTTGTCGGCCTTCTTCTGCCGGGCCTGGTCGCGCTTGGCCGCCGCGTTGGACTGGCGGTACGCCTTGTGCCCGGGGCGGTCTTCCGCCTTCGGGGTCGGCCCCTTGCCTTCGAGGGCCTTGCGGCGCTGACCGCCCGAGCCGACGACGGCACCCTTCTTGGTGCCCGTCTTGCGGATCGCGCCCTGGCGCCGCGAATTGCCTGCCATGGTGAAAGTTTCCTTGCGTTGCTCAGTCGGACTTGACTGTCCACTGCGGACCGTTGGGGGTGTCCTCCACCACGATGCCCGCCTGCTGGAGGCGGTCACGGGCGGCGTCCGCGCGGGCGAAGTCCTTCTCGGCCCTGGCCTGCTGGCGCTCGGCCAGCAGCCCTTCGACGAGGGAGCCCAGCGCCTCCTTGGTGGGCGTGTCGGAACCGCCCGCCTCGGACCAGCGCGCGGACAGCGGGTCGAGGCCGAGCACGTCGGTCATCGCGCGGACGGCCGCGGCGAGTTCGAGTGCCTTCGGTGTGTCGCCCGCGTCGAGAGCGGCGTTACCGTCCCGCACCGTGGTGTGCACCACGGCGAACGCCTGCGGGGTGGCGAGGTCGTCGTCGAGCGCGTTCGCGAACTCCGCGGGCAGCGTGCCGGTGGTGACCTCGCCGGACCCGGCCGCGCGGCGCAGGAACGTCTCGATCCGCCGGTAGCCCTGCGCGGCCTCGGAGACCGCGGCGTCGGAGTACTCGATGTTGGACCGGTAGTGCGGCTGCACCAGGTAGTAGCGCAGCTCGACCGCCCGGTAGCGCTCCAGCATCGCGGGGATCGTCACGGTGTTGCCCAGCGACTTCGACATCTTTTCGCCGGACATGGTCACCCACGCGTTGTGCAGCCAGTAGCGGGCGAACGGGTCGCCGACGGCGTTCGACTGCGCGCGCTCGTTTTCGTGGTGCGGGAAGATCAGGTCGATCCCGCCACCGTGGATGTCGAACTCCGCGCCGAGGTAGGCCGTGGCCATGGCCGAGCACTCGAGGTGCCAGCCCGGCCGGCCGTCCCCCCACGGCGTCGGCCACGACGGCTCACCCGGCTTGGCGCTCTTCCACAGCGTGAAGTCGCGGGGGTCCTGCTTGCCGCGGGTCGGCGTCTCGCCCTGCTGGACGTCGTCGAGGCCCTGGCGCGACAGCTCGCCGTAGTGGTCGAACGACTTCACCGAGAAGTAGACGTCGCCCTCGGTCGCGTAGGCGTGGCCCTGGTCGATCAGGCGCTGCATCAGCTCGACCATCTGGGTGATGTGCCCGGTCGCGCGCGGGTTGATCGACGGCGGGAGGCAGCCGAGCTGGTCGTAGGCCTGCTCGAAGGCGCGCTCGTGCGTCGCCGCCCACTCCCACCACGGCCGGCCGGCGTCGGTGGCCTTGGCGAGGATCTTGTCGTCGATGTCGGTGACGTTGCGGACCAGCCGCACGTCCAGTCCACTGTGGACGAGCCAGCGGCGCAGGACGTCGTAGTTCAGCGCGCCGCGGACGTGCCCGATGTGGGGGACGCCCTGCACGGTGGCACCACACACGTAGATCGACGCCGTTCCGCTACGGACGGGGTGGAACTCCCGCACGCTCCGGGTCGCTGTGTCGAAAAGGTGTAGGGCCACCCTGAAAGGGTACGGGGTCGGGCGTGAGGGACCTCTCTGCCCCTCAGGCGACGCCGTGCGTGCGCAGCGCCGTGAGCAGGGCGTCCGGCCGTTCGGCCGTCGGCAGCGGGTCGACCAGCGCGAACTCGCAGCCGAGCGCGCGGGCGCCGCCGTCGGCCTCTTCGCTGTCGCCGACCATCAGGGTTTCGGTGGCCGGGACGCCGAGACCCTCGACGGCCTTGCGGAAGATCTCCAGCTCCGGCTTGACCGCTCCGACCTCGAAGGACAGCACGAATTCGTCGACGTAGGCGTCCCACCCGCGGGCGGTGAACGCGGGCCGGATGTCGAAGGCGATGTTGCTCAGCACCCCCACCTTGAGCCCCCGCTCTGACGCCGCTTTCAGCACGGCCTCGGTGTCCGGGTACGGCGTCCACTGGCTGGGATCGATGAGCCGCTCGTACAGCGCGACGGCCTCCTCGCGCCGCGGGACGCCCGACTTCTTGAGCACCTCGAGGTAGACCTTCCGGTGCAGCCCGGGGTCGCGGTCGCGGTGCTGCCAGGCGTGCAGGTGCTCGGCGTCGAGCTCGACGACCTCGCCGACCGGGGCGGTCATCCGGCGCATCAGCTCGGTCTGCGCTTCGAGGTCGAGCGGCGAGCCGGTGTGGCCGGTGATGTCGGCGAGCCAGGACTCGTCCTGTTCCAGCCGGAAAAGCGTGCCGGAGTAGTCGAACAAAACCGCCCTGATCGTCATGGTTTCCAGCCTAACGGGAGGGTCAGGCCGAATGCCCTGTGATGTGTTCGGGCACGACGCGGACCAGCACGCGCACGACCTCCGGCGGCTCGGGCGGGAAGACGTCGCCGGTGTACTTGCGGGCCAGCTCGTCGTTCAGCTCGGGCCCGCCCTCGGCGGTGACCTCGGCGCGGCCGCGGATCTCGACGTAGTTCTCGGGGTCGGCCAGGTCGAAGACGGAGAGCGACACCCGCGGGTCGCGGCGGATGTTGCGTTCCTTCCGCCGGCCTTGGACGGTCACGAAGAGCACGGTGTCGCCGTCCCGCTTGGCCCAGACGACGGAGCTCTGCGGCGAGCCGTCGGCGTTGGTGGTGGCGACGACCGGGTAGTTCCGGCCGTCGAGCAGGGCCTTGGTGGCCTCGTTGAATGTCACACCCATGGTCCGGACCCTATTTCACGTTGCCCGCGATGCGGTCGACTTTCAGCCGCACGACCACGCGTTCGACCTCGGGGCCCTCGGGCGGCGGGTCCTGGGCGAGGTACTTGTGGCTCAGCGCCCTGGGGAGCGCCTTGCCGGGGTCGGGGGTGAGCTCGGCGGTGCCGCGCAGCTGGGTGTGCCGGTACGGGTTTTCGGCGTCGGTGATCGAGACGCCGAGGCGGGGGTCGCGCCGCAGGTTGCGGACCTTGCGCCGGTCCTCGGTCGCGCTGAAGACGAGGTCGCCGTCGTCGAGCCCGACCCAGACGACGGAGGTCTGCGGGCTGCCGTCGGGATCGAGGGTGGCGACGGTGGCGAAGTTCTTGCCGTCGATCAGCGCGCGGACGGCGGCCGGGAGGGTGAGGGACATATCACGCCGAACCGGCGCGGGCTGGGGCCTATTCCGGCGCTGGTTGTCGCTGGTTCCTGGTGGGGCGGGCTCGGCCGAGGGCGCGAATGACTCATCCGGGACCTCGGAGGCCGGGAATGAGTCATTCGCGACGGGCGGGGCGGGGCTCGGGTCGTGAAGGCCGGAGCGGCGGTGCCGGGTGCGGCGGGGCGGCGCCGGGTGGGGACGGACTGCGCGAGTGCGCGGCGGCGGGCCGGGCGGCGCCGGCCGGCCGTGTGGAGCCGAGAGCAGCGGGGCAGGTCGGCGCTGGGTGGGCTGGCCGCGTGGAGCCGAGGGCGGCGCTGGGCCGGGGCGGGTGGAGTGGGGCCGGCAGAGCCGGGCGTGGGCGGAACCGGTGCGGAGCGGGGGCGCTAGTCCGCCGCCAGCAGCAGCGCCGTCGCGAAGGCCGCGATGCCCTCGCCGCGGCCCGTCAGGCCCAAGCCGTCCGATGTCGTGCCCGAGACGCTCACCGGGCCGCCCACCGCCTCTGAGAGGACCTTCTGCGCTTCCTCGCGTCGCTTGCCCACCCGAGGGGCGTTGCCGACGATCTGGACCGTCGCGTTGCCGACGCGCCAGCCCGCCGCCTCGAGCAGGCCCCTGACCTCGGTGAGCATGTCCGCGCCGTGGGCGCCGTCCATGCGGGGGTCGCCCGTGCCGAAGACCGCGCCCAGGTCGCCGAGGCCCGCTGCGGACAGCAGGGCGTCGCAGAGCGCGTGGGAGGCGACGTCGCCGTCCGAGTGGCCGGCGCAGCCGTCGGCCTCCGGCCAGAGCAGCCCGGCCATCCAGCACTCGCGGCCCGGTTCGATCGGGTGGACGTCGACCCCGTTGCCGATCCTCACAGCGTCTCCTCGTTCTTCGGTGCCGCCGCGATCGCCTCGGCCAGGGAAAGTTCGAAATCGGTCGTGACGCGCATCGCGTCCGGGTGGCCCGGCACGGTCGCCGCGCCCGGCGGGACCGCCGTCGTGAAGCCGGCCGCGAGGAACGCGTCGAGCGTGAAGCCGATCGGCGTCTGGGCCGTGCGCAGGCGGGAACGGTCCTCCGTGCCGACGATCAGCGATGCGTCGTCGGTCACCTTCACCGTGTCGGCCATCGGCAGCACCGGGACGACCACTTCGGCGTCACCGACGGCGTTGATCACGTCACGCACGGTTTGCGCAGGAATGAAGGCACGCAGAGCGTCATGGAGGAGTACAACTGAGTCACGGGGAACTTCGGGCTCGACGACGGCGAAGGCCTGCCGGAGCGAGCCGGGGACGACCCGGCACGAAAGCCCTTCGAGGGCTTCGGAATACGACTTCGCACACCGCTGGGGGGCCGCCACGAGCACCGTAGAAATCTCCGGTACGTCGAGCAGCCCCCGCACGGTGTGCGTGAGTAGCGCCTCACCATGGACCGGCGTGAGAGCGAGCTCCCAGTCGGAGGCATGGTGTGCGACGGTCACGATCACGACGACGTTCATCGGTTCGCGATCGTAGAGGCAGCCACCAGCGGACTGCCTTGGGCTCAGACCGTCGCGGTTTCCAGAACTTCGTCGAGGAGGACCTCAGCCTTGTCCTCGTCGGTGCCCTCCGCGAGCGCGAGCTCGCTGACCAGAATTTGCCGCGCCTTCGCCAGCATGCGCTTCTCGCCGGCTGAAAGTCCGCGGTCCTTCTCTCGCCGCCAGAGGTCGCGCACCACTTCGGCCACCTTGTTCACATCGCCGGAGGCGAGCTTCTCGAGGTTGGCCTTGTACCGACGAGACCAGTTGGTTGGCTCTTCGGTGTGCGGAGCACGCAGAACGTCGAAGACCTTGTCCAGTCCTTCTTGCCCGACGACATCGCGTACGCCTACGATCTCGGCGTTGTCAGCGGGCACGCGAACCGTGAGATCCCCTTGCGCGACCTTGAGGACGAGGTACTTCTTTTCCTCGCCCTTGATCACGCGGGTCTCGATGGCTTCGATGAGTGCGGCACCGTGGTGCGGGTAGACGACGGTCTCTCCGACCTTGAAAACCATGTGTCCTCTGCCCCTTTCGCTGACTCCATCCTAGCACGGGCCGCCAGTGCCCACCTAGCGGGCCGGACTCGTCCTCGCAGGTCAGCGGCCTGAGCGGGGGTTGACAAACGTCGGACCCCCGTGCTCACGCAGGTAGCGGGGAAGCGTTTCGGGGGCATCGCGAAATCCATTTTGGACGGTTGATCTTGGGCGCAACGCGGACCGGTTCGGTGCCGGAGATCGACCCCGGCTAGTCTTCGCGGGGACGAGGCCGTGAAAAGGGAAGGACTGCGACGTGAGGCTGCAGAATCGTCGCGTGCTCGGCGCGGGCGTGCTGGCGCTCGGTGCCGCGCTCGTGCTCGCCGGGTGCGGGGCAGGCCAGATCACCCAGACCGACACGCAGCAGCCCGCCGTCAACGGCACGCACGCCCAGGTCAAGACCCTTGTCCTGCGCGACGCCGCGGTCCAGTACCCGAAGTCCGGTCCCGGTTACCCGGTGGGCGCGACCCCGGCGCTGACGCTGACGATCGTGAACCAGGGCACCCAGGACGACTCGCTCGTCTCGGTCACGACCGAAGACGGCACCCAGGCCACCATCGGCGGCTCCAAGGACGTCGTCGCGGCGCACTCGCTCGTCATCGGCCCGGACGACGCCGTCGAATCGACCGACGAGGTGCAGACCTCGGCTCCGGCCGCGCCGTCCTCGTCGGGAGCGCCGTCTTCGTCGACGTCGACCGCGACCGGCAGCAGCTCGGCGACCGCCAGCCCGGGCAACCTGACCGCGACCGCCACCTCCGAGGTCCCGTCGTCCGGCCCGGCCGCGACGCCGACCGCGCCGGAGAAGGTCGGCCAGGCCACCGTCACCCTGCCCGCGCTGAAGCAGCCGCTGTGGCCGGGTCAGGTCCTCAAGGTCACGTTCGTCTTCAAGAACGCCGGGCCGGTCACCGTCGAGCTGCCCGTGGCGGCCCCGGCGCACGCCAAGGAGTAGGTCCCCGGTTTTGTCGGTGGTCGCCGCTAGCCTCGCGGGGTGAAGAAAGGGACCACCTACCGCTGCGGGAGCTGCGGGTACGAAGCGGCCAAGTGGCTCGGCCGCTGTCCGGAGTGCCAGGAATGGGGCTCGTTCGAGGAACGCGGGGTGCCGGCCAGGCCGGCCATCCAGCGCGTCGCGGCCGGGGCGCCCAGTGCACCCGCGCGGCCGATCGGCGAAGTCGACGTCGAAGCCGCGCGAGCCCGCAAGACCGGCGTCTCGGAACTCGACCGGGTGCTGGGCGGTGGCCTGGTGCCGGGCGCGGTGGTGCTGCTCGCGGGTGAGCCGGGCGTCGGCAAGTCGACGCTGCTCCTCGAGGTCGCCTACCAGTGGGCGAAGACGGTCGACCGCTCCTTGTACGTCACGGGCGAGGAGTCCGCGGGCCAGGTCCGGTTGCGCGCCGAGCGCACGGGCAACATCCACGACCGGATGTACCTCGCCGCGGAAAGCGACCTTTCGGCCATCCTCGGGCACATCGACGACGTCAAGCCGGGCGTGCTGATCGTCGACTCGGTGCAGACCATGGCTTCGCCGCAGGTCGAAGGCTCGCCAGGGGGCGTGACGCAGGTCCGGGCGGTGACGTCCGGGCTGGTTGCGGTGGCCAAGGAGCGCGGGCTGCCGGTGGTGCTGGTGGGGCACGTCACGAAAGACGGCTCGGTGGCCGGCCCGCGCGTGCTGGAGCATCTGGTGGACGTGGTGCTGCAGTTCGAGGGCGACAAGCATTCGACGTTGCGGATGCTCCGCGGCATCAAGAACCGCTTCGGCGCCTCCGACGAGATCGGCTGCTTCGAGCTGCAGGAAGAGGGCATCGTCGGCGTCCCGGACCCGTCGGGGCTGTTCCTCAGCCACACGGCGGAGCCGGTCGCGGGCACGGCGATCACGGTGTCCATGGAGGGCAAGCGGCCGCTGCTGGGCGAGGTTCAGGCGCTGGTGTCGTCGACGTCGGCACCCCAGCCGCGGCGCGCGGTCAGCGGCCTCGATTCGGCGCGGGTGGCGATGGTCCTCGCGGTGCTGGAGAAGCGCGGCGGGCTGAAGCTGGGCGACAAGGACGTCTACACGGCCACGGTCGGCGGCATGAAGATCACCGAGCCGGGCATCGACCTGGCGGTGGTGCTGGCGCTGACGTCTTCGTTCGGCGACGTCGCTTTGTCGCCACGGCTGGTGTCGGTGGGCGAAGTCGGGCTGGCGGGGGAGATCCGCCGGGTGCCGAGCGTGACCCGGCGGCTCGCGGAGGCGGCGCGGCTGGGCTTCACGCACGCCTTGGTGCCGCCGGATTCGGGGAAGCCGCCGGCGGGGATCCGGGTGCTGGAGGTGGCGAACGTCGCGGACGCGTTGAACGCGGCCAGCCACGCTCGCTGACCCCGGGCTCCGGCGGCCGCCGGGGTTCAGCCGGACGTGCGGGTGATCGCGTAGGAGTACACGGTCTCCGGTGCGCCCTGGAACTGCGGCGGGATCGGTGGGGGCAGGCTCGTCGTGGCCATCGGCGGCGGCACCGCCGAATTCGGGGTGCTCTCGATCGTGCTCGACGACGGCCCACCGTGGTTCGGCGGCAGCTCGGACGTGCTCAGCGGGATCCCGCTCGGCCGGGTGGTCGTCTGCGGGGTGCCCGGGGGGAAGTCCCAGGCCAGCAGCTGCGCCGTCGCCGGGTCGAGGTACAGGTGCTGGCTCGTGTCCTTCGTTTCGAACACCGTGGCCGGGCGGCCGTCCGGGGTGTGGCCCGGCTTCGCGAAGACCCCGCTGACGTCGGTGAGCGCGTCGCGCAGGGCGAAGCGGACGTCCTTGCCGGCCAGGCCCAGTTCCAGCACCATCCGCACCATCGTGAGCGACTCCGTCGGGGTGTGGGCCCGGCCGTCGTCGGTGGAGTCGATCGTGTCGGACTTCAGGCGCTTGGCCAGCGTCGTCCGGTCGGGGACGAGCGAAGCGACCAGTGCGGCGTCGGGGCTCAACCAGTTCCGGAACGGCGTTTTCCAGTTCGGGCTGGTCGTCCCGTCCGGGCGCGGCTCGCCCGGGAACCGGCCGCCCGGGCCGTACTCGTCGGTGGGAGCCTGGTCGATCCGCGCCGCTTCGCCGTCGCGCAGGTCCTTCACCGCGCCCGTCCACATCGTGCGCCGGTGCCAGATCCCCTTCGGGTCCGCCGGGATCCACAGCTCCACCTTGCGCTGGGCGTGGAACTGCCGCCCGTTCGCCGTTTCCGGTATCCAGCTGAGTCTCTGCGCGTAGCGGAATTCGCCCGGCTCCAGCGGGCGGTCCAGGTCGGTGAGGGTCGCCGCCGGGCGGGCCGGCTCCGGGTCCGACGGCCGCAGCGACGTCACCACCGCCAGGCCGCCCACCAGCGTGACGACCGCCGCGGCCACGGCGAGCCAGCGCCAGGTGCCTGTGCGCCGCGGCGCCGGGGCCTCGGGCGTGCCGGCCGCCGCCATCAGGGACGCGCGCGCGAAGGCCAGCCCGTCGTCGGCGTCGGCGTCGCCGTGCAGGTCGGACAGGGCCGCGTCGAGTTCGGCTTCGGACCAGATCTTCCGGACGTTGTCTTCACGCAAGGTCCTGCACCTCCTCTTCGATCGGGGCGTTCGTCCTGAGCCAGCGTCTGATCCGGTGCAACCGGGAGCGGACCGTACCCGGCGGGATGCCGAGGGCCTCGGCCACCTCCGCCGGTTCCAGCCCGGCCCACGACACGAGCAGCAGCGTGTCGCGGTCGGCCGGGCTCAGCCGGGCCAGCGCCGCGGCCAGCTGCGCCGCCCGGACCTGGGCGTCGACGCGCTCGGCGACGCGGCCGTCGTGGCCCGCGTGGCTCGTTTCGCCGGTGCGGGCCAGCCGCGCCGTGGCCTGCAGCCCGCGCAGCTCGGACCGCACGTGGTGGCGGAGCAGGTTGGTCGCGATGCCGTAGAGCCACGACCGGGCCGTGCCCAGCTCCGGCCGGTAGGTCTCGCGGCGGCGCAACGCCACCAGGAAGGTCTCGGCGACGAGGTCGTTGGCCGGTTCGGGCCCGACCCGGCGGGCGAGGTAGCGGCGCAGCTGCGGGGCGTGGGCGTCGAAGAGCTGCCCGAACGCCGGCCCGGGCTCGGGTCCGCCCAGGTCCGGGCGGTCGTGCCCCCAGAGCTCCGATCCCTCGTGGATCACCTGCATGCCCCCAGTTGCCCGCAGCGCGCACGAGCGTTCACGGGCGAACCTACCTTCGTCGTGATCCGTTCGGGGTGGGTGAGGGACAAGCGCCCGAGTGGTCGGGATCATCCCTTCGTGAGGCGTTGACCCACTGACGCCCTAACTGGGGAAGGATCGTCATGCGCAGATTCCGCCTGGGGTTCGTCACGCTCGTCGCCGCCATGGGGCTCGTCTCGCTGCCCGCGGTCGCCGACGCCAGCACCGAAGCCGTGCTGAACATCCAGTACCAGGTCCAGGAGACCGGCTACTGGTGCGGCCCGGCCGCCACCCGGATCGCGCTGTCCGCGCGCACCGGCAACCTGCCGAGCCAGGCGACGCTCGCCGCCCAGCTCGGCACGACCACCAACGGCACGGACTGGGTCGGCCAGGTCACCGGCGTGCTCAACGCCGACCTCGGCACGAGCTGGTACGAGACGAAGGAGATGCCGAACGACCCGCCGACGCAGGCCCAGCGCGACCTGCTGTGGCGGGACATCGTGCTCGACATCAACAACGGCTACCCGATCGTCGCGAACATCGTCGCGCCCGCGAACAACCACCCGCCGGGCTACCCGAACTACACGATCTACCACTACTTCACCGTGATCGGCTACGACAGCTCCGACATGACGGTCAAGATCGCCGACCCGGCAAGCTTCGGCGGGAACCAGATCTACTGGCTGAGCTTCGACCAGCTCGCGACGCTGATCCCGCCGAAGGGCTACGCCGCCTAGATCCCCAGCAGGCCCCAGTAGACGGCCCAGGGGACGAACAAGACGCCGCCGGCGAGGGGTACGCCGAGCCGTGGGGTCCGGTGCCGCCGCCACGCCACCGCCGTGCCGATGGCGGCGGCCACCGCGCCCAGTGAAAGCAGCTGCAACGCCAGCCACGCCAGTGGACGGCCGGCGACGACCGGGCCCAGTCCCTTGCCCATGGTGACCTGGATCAGCACGTCCACGACCAGGAAGCCGAGCACGGCGAGCAACCCGGTCGCCGACAGCCACCGCGCCGGTTTCGCCGCCGGACCCCGCCGGACGAGCGGGTACCAGGCGAACGCGACGAGCAGGAGCACCAGCACCGCGAGCTGGAGCCAGGTCGGCTCGTACCAGTTCAACGGCGTCACCTGGACGCTCGGCCGGTCCTGCGCGGGCGGCGCGTCGGCGCTCGACGTCGACGGCGGGTGGTTGACCCACGTGCCCACCAGCTCCAGGTAGCCCGGTGCGTAACCGGGCAGCTTGTCGAAGCCGTCGGTCGTGCGCCGCAGCTGGTGCTGGGCGTCCGGGAACACCCGCAGCGTGTAGTTCTCCAGGGACGCTTGGAAGATCCGGACGGCTTCACCCGGCGGCGTCAGGACGTCCTTCGCGCCCCACAACCCGAGCACCGGCTGGCGCAGGCTCTTCAGCACCGCCACCGGGTCGTGGTGCGCTTCCGGGAACACGCCGCCGCCGACGAGCTGGCGCATCATCGTCGAAGCCGCCATCCGCACGATCGAGCCGTCCATTCCCAGGCGCCGCAACTGGTTCTCGATCGCCCACGCCTGCTGCCTCGACGGCTCGACGCCGTTCGCCCCCAGTGTCACGACGAACGCGACGTCCGCCGACCGCGAGGCGGCGAGCGGTGCCACCCAGCCCCCTTCGCTCAGCCCCCAGACGCCGACCCGCGCCGGATCGACGTCCGGCCGCTTGCGCAACGCCTCGACGGCGGCGAGCGCGTCGTCCGCCAGCGTCGAGTACGAGCGTTCGAACTGGGAATAGCCTTCGGTGCGCTTGTCGTAGATGAGCGTCGCGATCCCCTGTCGCGCAAAGGCTTCCGCCTGCTCGCGGTAGTCCTCCCGGCTGTGCGCCCCCGAGCCGTGGACCATCACCAGTCCCGGCAGCTTCGAGCCGCCGGGTGGTGCGACGACGGTGCCGTGCAAGGTCACCCCGCCGTTTTCGAAAGTCACGTCCGCGCCGTCCGCGGCCGAAGCCGGTGGTGCCGCGGCCGTGACGGCCAGGATCACCCCGGCCAGTAGTAGAGCCCCTCTTCGCATGCGAGATCCCCTGTCATGGTCATTCCCCTGGTTCCGGGAACGCGAGCAGACGCACGAGCACGCGCCGCGCTTCCGGTGACCGGTCGTCCTCGGCTCGCCAGTACCGGCGGAACAGCTCCATGTAGTCGTCCCAGAACTGCTTCAGCTCCTCGGCGGTGAGCCAGGTGCCGCCACGCGCGTAGAACAGCGAGTCCGGCCAGTCGCCGGGCAGTTCCTCACGCGTTTCCGCGAACCGGTTGAGCTTCGCGAGGTCTTCCTCGAACCCCTGGCGCTGCATGTCGTCGAACAGCACCCGGGATTCGGCGCTCTGCTCGCTGCGGCGCGGCCAGCGGATGTCCCGCGGCCGCGTCCGCCACCACCGTTCCTTGCCCCGCGCGAGCTCCGGGGCGTCCTCGACGAACCCGAACCGGGCCAGTTCCCGCAGGTGGTAGCTGGTCGCGCCGGTGTTCTCGCCCAAGGCTTTGGCGAGTTTCGTGGCGGTCGCCGGGCCCGCCGACAACACGCCGAGGATGCGGCGGCGCAGCGGGTGCGTGACGGCCTTGAGGGCGTCCGGGTCGAGCTCTTCCGGTGGTGGAGCGCTGGTCATGGCTCCACCGTAGCCGTGCAAAGGAAATTGTGCAAAGAAATCTCTGCAACTCGGCGCAGACGGGTGCCCGGCCGAGTGTCTACTGTGGACTCACCAGATGGGGTGGTCGCTGAACTTCCTGAGCGTCTGCACGCTCGGCCGCACGTAGAACATGCCCGCCAGGAAACCCACGGTCGCGAAGGCCAGCGTCGAGAACGTCGTGAGCAGGTCCGGCGCCTGGAACTCCGGGGAGTCCGGCCACACCCGGAACACGATCGGCACCGCGAAGGACCCGAGGATCAGCACCAGCGTCAGCGCGTAGGTGAACAGCAGCGCGTGGCGGGCGGACGCCGCGCTCGCGACGACCAGGTAGTCACCCCGCAGGCAGCGCCGGGACGAGAGCACCAGCACCGCGATCGCCAGCACGCCCAGCGGGGGCAGCACCGCCGCGGCCTTGCCGAGCAGCGTGGCCGGGAACGCGTGGCCGTGGACGATGCCCTGCAGGAACGTCGTGAGCCCGAACAGCAGGACCATCCCGCCGATCATCGAGGACCCGACGACCACCGACCCCCAGCGCACCCGGTCGGCGAACCGGGGCGGCAGCGGCACGAAGTCGACCTGCCCGAACGTCCCCTGCACCCAGCTCACCTCCGAATGCCGTGAAGGCCACCATAAGGAACTTGTGCTTCCTCAAGGTGGCCTTCACGGAGATTCGGACCGAAAGGGCTAACTCGCCGCCAGCAAGTTGGCGCACCGGATGAGCCCGATGTGGGAATAGGCCTGCGGGTGGTTGCCGAGGGACCGTTCCGCGATCGGGTCGTACTGCTCCGGCAGCAGGCCCGTCGGCCCGGCCGCCGCCACGATCTGGTCGAACAGCTCCTGCGCCTCGGTGCGCCGCCCGGTGAGCAGGTACGCCTCGATCAGCCACGCCGCGCAGATGTGGAAGCCGCCCTCGCCGCCCGGCAGGCCGTCGTCGCGGCGGTAACGGTACACAGTGGACCCACTGCGCAGCTCCGCCTCGATCGCGGTCACCGTGTGCTGGAAGCGCTCGTCGGCCGGGTCGATCAGCCCGGTCAGGCCGACGAACAGCGACGCCGCGTCCAGGTCCGTGCCGTCGTAGGCCGTGGTGAAGGCCTGGACCTCGTCGTTCCAGCCGTGCTCGAGGACGTCGTTCTTGATCTCGTCGCGCAGCGTGGGCCACGCGCCCGGCACGCCGCGGCCGTACTGCTCGCCCAGCTTGACCGCGCGGTCGATCGTCACCCAGCACATGACCCGCGAGTAGACCCGGTGGCGCGGCACGTGCCGCTCCTCCCAGATCCCGTGGTCCGGCTCGTTCCAGCGCCGCGTGACGGCTTCCGCCATCGCGCGGACCATCTGCCAGTCCTCGTCGCGCAGGTCACCGCGCGCCGCGGCCAGGGTGCCGACCAGCTCGACGACCGGGCCGAAGACGTCCAGCTGGACCTGGTGGTTCGCCAGGTTGCCGACGCGGACCGGGCGCGAACCGGCGTACCCGGGCAGCGACTCGATCACCGCTTCGGCGCCGATCACGCTGCCCGCCAAGGTGTAGAGCGGGTGCAGCCGCTCCGGGCCGGCCAGCGTCGCGAGCACGCCGTGCAGCCAGCGCAGGTAGCCCTCGGCCTCGTCGATCGAGCCCAGGTGCACGAGCTCCCGCACGGTCATCGCGGCGTCGCGGATCCAGCAGTAGCGGTAGTCCCAGTTGCGGACGCCGCCGATCTCCTCCGGCAGCGACGACGTCGCCGCCGCCAGCACGCCGCCGGTGTCGGTGTTGACCAGGCCGCGCAGCGTCAGCGCCGAGCGCAGCACCAGGTCGGTCTGCACCTTCGGCAGCTGCAGCTTCGACGTCCACTCGCTCCAGTAGCGGCCGGCGCGGTCGCGTCGCTCCACTTCGGACAGTTCGTGCGGGCCGAGGTCCGTGGTGCCGCAGCGCAGCTCCAGCACGACCGGCCGGGTCGGCGTCGGCTGCACCAGCGCGGTCGCGGTGTCGTGCAGGCCGTCGGAGGTGATGGTCCACTCGACGCCCGGCGAATAGAGCACGAACGGCTCCGACGTGCCGAGCACGCGCACGCCGCCGTCGGTGATCTCCAGCTTCACCGGCACGCCGCCGAACTCGGGGCGCGGCGCGAACTTGACGCTCGCCACCGCCTCGCCCGAGATCACCCGGACCAGGTCCGTGCGGTGCTGCGGGCTCTCCGGCTCGAGGTAGTCGGTGACGAGCAGGCGCGACCAGCGCGTCTCGACCGTCATCGTGTTCGGCAGGTAGCGCTGGCCGAGCGGGAGGCCGTTGCGGTGCGGCTTGATCGAGAAGTGGCCGGCCCCCTCGCCGCCGAGCAGGTCGGCGAACACGGCGGGCGCGTCCGGCCCCGGGTGGCACAGCCAGGTCAGCTTCGCGTCCGGCGTGAGCAGCGCGACCGACCGCTCGTTGGCCAGCATCGACAGCCGCTCGATCGGCGGCGCGGACTCGCCGTACAGCCAGTTGCGGCGCTCTTCCAGCATGAACGCCAGCACCAGGGCGACGTCCACGGTGTCCGGCACGCGGTAGCCGGCCAGGGTCTCCCCGTCGCCGACCTTGATGCCCAGGTCCGGGCCGGAGAGGCGGGCGAAGGCCTTCTCGTCGGTGACGTCGTCGCCGAGGAAGATCGCCGCGGTCGCCCCGACCTGGTGGCGCAGGATGTCCAGCGCGCGGCCCTTGTCCGTCTGGACGACCGCGAGCTCGACGACCTCCTTGCCGTCGGTGGTCGACACGCCTTCCCACTTCGACGGTCCGGAGTGGACGGCGGCCAGCACGCGGCGCCCGGCCTCGTGCTCGGCGCGGCGCACGTGCACCGCGATGCTCGCCGGCTTGACCTCCAGCGACACCCCCGGCACGTCCAGCACCAGCTGTTCGAGCTCGGCTTCGAGCCGCCGGTGCAGCTCACGCGCCTTGTCGTCGAGGGCGTGGATGAAGCCGATGTCGAACTCCGAGCCGTGGCTGCCGACGAGGTTCACCTCGGACGGCAGCCGCGACAGCGTGGCGAGGTCGCGCAGCGCGCGGCCGGAGATGACCGCGGTGGTGGTCTCGTGCAGACCGGCGAGCGATCTGAGGGCACCGACGGACTCGGGCAGCGGGCGTGCCTCGTCCGGGTTGAGGGTGATGGGTGCCAGCGTGCCGTCGTAGTCGCACGCGACCAGCAGTCGCGGGGTACGCGCGATCTGGACGATCGCGCGCCGCAACTCGGCGGGCAGGGCCTCGGCAGTCAACACTCCTCCTCAGGAGCTCGTGCGTGGTCGTTCGGGCTAATCGACCGCTTCGGCACCCAAAGCCTGTAGGAAAGAGCGCGCCCAACGATCGACATCGTGCGTGAGGACCTGGCGACGCATGGCGCGCATCCGGCGACGGCCCTCAGCCGGGTCGAGCGTAATGGCAGCCACTAGCGCGTCCTTCACCCCGTCCAGGTCGTGGGGGTTCACGAGGAATGCGCTAGAGAGCTCGGCGGCCGCGCCGGCGAACTCGGACAGCACCAGCGCGCCGCCCAGGTCGTGCCGGGCGGCGACGTACTCCTTGCACACCAGGTTCATGCCGTCACGCAACGGAGTCACGACCATGACGTCCGCGGCGGAGAAGAACGCCGCCAGCTCCGTCCGGTCCACGGACTGGTGCAAGTAGTGCACGACCGGGTGGCCCACGCGGGCGAACTCGCCGTTGATCCGGCCGACCATCTGCTCGATCTCGCCGCGCATCCGCTGGTAGTGCTCGACGCGCTCGCGGCTCGGGGTGGCGAGCTGGACGAACGTGACGTCGTCCGGCTGCAGCCTTCCTTCGTGCAGCAGCTCGTGCAGCGCCTGCAGCCGCAGGTCGATGCCCTTGGTGTAGTCGAGCCGGTCGACGCCGAGGATGACCGTCTTGGGGTTGCCGAGGTCGCGCCGCAGCTGCGCGGCCCGCTCCTGGACGCCCTTCGTGCGGGCGAGGGTGTCGAGCCCGGCGGCGTCGATGGAGATCGGGAACGCGCCCACCCGGACGGTCCGGTCGCCGACCTGCATGGTGCCCGGCCGCGACCGCACGCCGACCGCGCCGCGCGTCGACTCGAGGCCGATCAGCTGGCGGCAAAGCCACAGGAAGTTCTGCGCGCCGCCGGGGCGGTGGAAGCCGACGAGGTCCGCGCCGGTCAGGCCGCGGATGATCGCCGCGCGCCACGGCATCTGCATGAACAGCTCGACCGGCGGGAACGGGATGTGCAGGAAGAAGCCGATGCGCAGGTCCGGTCTCAACTCGCGCAGCATCGCCGGCACCAGCTGCAGCTGGTAGTCCTGGATCCACACGGTCGCGCCCGGCGCGGCGACCTCGGCGCTGGCCTTCGCGAACCGCTGGTTCACCTTGACGTAGCTGTTCCACCACACGCGGTCGAACACCGGGCGCTCCACGACGTCGTGGTAGAGCGGCCAGAGGGTCGCGTTGGAGAAACCTTCGTAGTAGTCGCGCACTTCGTCGGCGCTCAACGACACCGGGTGGAGCACGAGCCCGTCGTCGTCGAACTCGTCGACGTCGACGTCCGGTACGCCCGGCCAGCCCACCCAGGCGCCCTTGCGCGAACGCAGGAACGGCTCCAGCGCGGAGACGAGCCCGCCCGGGCTGGCCGTCCAGCGGCGTTCGCCGTCCGTCGTCCGTTCCAGGTCCACCGGTAGCCGGTTCGCCACCACGACGAAATCGGCCTGGTTCCCGTGCTCCTTCGGTTCACCCACGTCGACTGCTCCTCGCGTTCTGGGTCGCGGCCCCAGAGTGAAACCCTATCGCGTGAGCGATGAACAGCCGGTGACCGCGGCGTTACTCCAAGCTTCGTTCGGTCGGTTCGAGCGGACCAGCCATGCGTGGTCCGGCGAACCGCCGCTCGAGCCTGCCCAGGCCGGTGCGCACCGGCTGGGCGAGCCATTCCCCGAGTACCACGCCCGCTGCCAGCGCAAGCCCGATTGCGACGGCCGTCATGAGCATCGAGATGTTGCCGCCCGGCTCGACCCCGATCTGGTACAGACCACGGTAGGTCGAGAGGCCGGGAAGCAGTGGAGTGATCCCGGACACGGCGACCACCAGTGGAGTAACGCCGAGTCGCCGCGCGAGCACGCCACCGCAGAACCCGACCAGCGTGGCGGCGATCGCGGACGAGCTCACGCCGTCCAGCCGCGCCACCATGAGTGAGCCGTAGACGGCGGCGCCGATGGCCCCGGCGGCCGCCGCGACCAGCATCGCGCGCATCTTGGAGTAGCTCGCGAGCGCGAAGCAGGCGGCCGCGCCGGCGCCGCCGAGGACGACCATCGGCAGCTGCAGCGCCGTCGACGTCGGCAGCTCGGGCAGCGGCGTGCGCGGCAGGCCGAGCATGACGGCGATGCGCAGGGCCAGCACGACCCCGGTGATCAGGCCGGCCGACATCAGCACGGTTTCCATCGTGCGGCCGGCGGCGGTGACGTTGTAGCCGGTGATGGCGTCCTGCACCGCCGAGACGGTGGAGAGCCCGGACAGCAGCACGGTGACCGCGGCCGCGACGACGAGCGTCGGTTTGTCGGTGGTCAGGACGCCGGTGCTGAGGATGATCATCGCCGACAGCGTCGCGAACAGGCCGCCGATCACCTGCTGGAAGAAGAACGGCAGCCCGTAGCGGTTCACGAACCGCCCGATCCGGTCGATGACCCCGCTGATGACGAACGCGACGAGCGCGATGTCGGGCCCGCCGCCGAGCAGCAGCGTCACGAACGCGGCGACGCCGCCCCAGGCCAGCGTCGCGGTCCAGCGCGGGTAGGGGTGCGGCGCCGAGGTGATCCGCTCGAGCTCGGTCTGCGCCTGCTCGGCCCCGATGTGCCCGCGCACGATCTTCCGCACGAGCTTCTCGGTCTCGGTCAGCCGCGTGTAGTCGAGGCTCCGGCTCCGCACGACGCGCAGCGCGGTGACGGGCGAGAGGTCGGTCCCGCGGTGGCAGGTGACGGTGATCGACGTGAAGATGACGTCGACCTCGCAGTGCGGCAGCCCGAGCGCCCCGGCGATGGCGAGGATGGTCGCGGTGACGTCGGACGCGCCGGCCCCGCTCGCCATCTGCACCTCCCCGATCCGCAGGGAGAGGTCGAGCACGAAGTTGACGGTGGTCTCGTCGGGCAGCTGCGGCCCCATGGCCTCTTCGGCCTCGACGGCGGGCAGCTCCCCGGTGGGCGCCTCGAGCACGTGCCACGGCCGGTGCTTGAGCAGGTTCGGCCGGTGGACCTTCGCCCGCTGTTCCGCCCGTTGTTCCGGCGGTTCGAGCAGGGGCCATCTGGCCGCCCTGCCCCCGTTGGTGCGCTCGTTGATCGTCATGATCCATCCACCTCCTCGCTCGTTCCCGAGGGACCATCGACGCCCAGGCTCCGACCGTTGCACGGATCATGGAGTGGCGTCCACCACGTTCTGATCATCCTGGCCTGACCTGGAGATCCGTGCCTACTGAAAGATCTTCAGGACGGCTCCTCCGTCGAGTAGTAGCGCTCGTACGGCTGGAGGCTGAGTACGCGGTTCTGCTCGTCGAGGCAGGCCGCGCGCAGGTACCGCCAGGCGTCGCCGGTGGTGGAGAGCACTCGGTTGTCGGTGGGGGACCAGGTCACGGTCGCGGTGTTCGTCAGGAATGTGATGAGCCAAGTCGGCTGACCGGTGGTGGTGTTCCAGATGCGTGCGGTGCCGTCGTCGCTGGCGGTGACGATGTGGGTGCCGTCGGGGCTGAAGGCCACGGCGTTCACTTCGTAGGTGTGTCCGGTGAGGGTGTGTTGGTGTTCGCCGGTGGTGGTGTTCCAGATGCGTGCGGTGTTGTCGCTGCTGGCGGTGGCGATGTGGGTGCCGTCGGGGCTGTACGCCACTCCCCAGAGGCGTCCGGTGTGTCCGGTGAGGGTGTGTTGGTGTTCGCCGGTGGTGGTGTTCCAGATGTGTGCGGTGTTGTCGTCGCTGGCGGTGGCGAGGTGGGTGCCGTCGGGGCTGTAGGCCACGGCGTTCACTTCGCGGGTGTGTCCGGTGAGGGTGTGTTGGTGTTCGCCGGTGGTGGTGTTCCAGATGCGTACGGTCTTGTCGGTGCCGGCGGTGGCGATGTGGGTGCCGTCGGGGCTGTACGCCACTCCCCAGAGGCGTCCGGTGTGTCCGGTGAGGGTGTGTTGGTGTTCGCCGGTGGTGGTGTTCCAGATGTGTGCGGTGCCGTCGGCGCTGGCGGTGGCGAGGTGGGTGCCGTCGGGGCTGTAGGCCACGGCGTTCACTTCGTCGGTGTGTCCGGTGAGGGTGTGTTGGTGTTCGCCGGTGGTGGTGTTCCAGATGCGTGCGGTGCGGTCGTCGCTGGCGGTGGCGAGGTGGGTGCCGTCGGGGCTGTAGGCCAGTCCCCAGAGTGGTTCGGTGTGTCCGGTGAGGGTGTGTTGGTGTTCGCCGGTGGTGGTGTTCCAGATGCGTGCGGTGTTGTCGGTGCCGGCGGTGGCGAGGTGGGTGCCGTCGGGGCTGAACCTCGCTGCGTTTACTCCCCAGAGTGGTTCGGTGTGTCCGGTGAGGGTGTGTTGGTGTTCGCCGGTGGTGGTGTTCCAGATGCGTGCGGTGCCGTCCGTGCTGGCGGTGGCGAGGTGGGTGCCG